>CAXBHO010000001.1:0-108976 GCA_963975485.1 uncultured Balneola sp.
ATGAACGATCCGCAATCTCCAAATCAAAGGCAATGAGCGTTGTTCAGGAGATCTCAGGTCAAGTATGCCCGAGATGACGAACTCTATTTCCATTAGCTGTACTGCCTCCGACAAATGGGCTGTACTAAAAGTGTTAATTCAACTCAATTTCTCTAACAAAGCGTATAACATCACTGCAGCAGCAACCGAAACGTTAAGTGAATGCTTTTGTCCGAATTGGGGAATAGCGACAAATTCGTCCATTAAAGAAAGTATTTCAGAGTCTATTCCGGTCACTTCATTCCCCATTACTAAACAAATCTTTTCATAATTGTTGATATCCAATTTATTCAAAGCAATGCTATTGGTAGTTTGCTCCATTCCAAAAATTGAATAGCCCTCCTTTTTTAATTCAGCTATAATTTCCACAGCAGTTTCAAAATGTCTCCAATTCATAAATTCTTCTGCACCAATAGCCGTTTTATTGATTTCGGGTCGGGGAGGTGTGGGAGTATAACCGGTTAGTATAAGTTCAGAAATTCCAAAAGCATCTGATGAACGAAATACAGACCCCACGTTATGAAGACTCCGTATGTTATGCAGGATAACCTTGACTTCAGAAAGTTTCTGTGGAGGTTTCTGAGAAAGATTTTCTTCAAGTATTTCTTTGGTAGTGAGTTTTTTTGGCATTTTTGAGATCAGCTTGTAAGAGTAAAGTAAATATAATTTTTAGATGCTAATTAAGCATTCAAAGATCTTTAAACAAGTTCAGGATCACAAATTCTCTTCTTCCAATTAGGAGTCCAAACTGCTATCATTGGGCACAAAATTATACCATGTCAAAAGAACCGCGCAAAGCAGCACTAGCTTTTATTTTTATTACCGTTTTAATAGATGTGATTGGATTGGGAATCATCATTCCCATTATCCCCGCATTGATTGTAGAACTTACCGGAGAAGGCTTATCAAAAGCGGCGATATACGGCGGCTGGTTAATGTTTGTATATGCTTCCACTCAGTTCCTTTGCGCACCTGTAATTGGTTCTTTAAGTGATCGTTTTGGAAGACGTCCGGTTCTGTTGTTATCTCTTTTCGGATTTGGAATCGATTATATTTTGATTGGATTTGCTCCTACCATTTCATGGCTTTTCATCGCAAGATTTATATCAGGAATTACCGGAGCTAGTATAACCACGGCCAGCGCATATATTGCTGATATTAGTTCACCGGAAAAGCGTTCACAGAATTTTGGATTGATTGGAGCTGCATTTGGATTGGGCTTTATTATCGGCCCCGTTATTGGAGGTTTGCTGGGTCAATATGGAACCAGAATTCCATTTTTTGCAGCCGCAGGATTAACACTCCTCAATGTGCTGTACGGATATTTTATTTTACCTGAATCACTTCCAAAAGAAAACAGAAGAAAATTTGAGCTTAAAAGAGCAAATCCATTGGGGTCTTTAAAGCAACTTAAATCTTTTCCGGGAATTTCAGGCTTGGTCGTTGTTTTTGGATTGATCTATTTAGCTAGCCACGCAACCCAAAGTACCTGGACTTATTACACGATGGAAAAGTTTGCGTGGGATGAGAAAATGGTGGGTATTTCACTTGGAGTTGTCGGCTTTTGTGTCGCAATTGTTCAAGGCGGGCTTACCAGAGTTGTGATTCCTAAAATCGGTGAAGTAAAATCGGTGTATCTGGGGCTGTCGTTATATATTGCAGGTTTTATAGGCTTTGCTTTTTCACCAACAGGAGCCATAATGCTCGCAATGATTATTCCGTATTCTTTAGGTGGATTTGCCGGACCTTCTTTACAAGGAATCGTTTCTAATAAAGTTCCTCAAAACCAGCAAGGTGAATTGCAAGGTGCTTTAACAAGCTTGGTAAGTTTTACGGCTATTTTTGGCCCACCAATGATGACTGGTTTATTCGGTTATTTTACCTCAAAAGCCGCACCGTTTCAGTTTCCGGGAGCGCCATTTTTAATGGGCTCAATTTTGGTTCTTGTAGCATTGTTATATTCAATTAGAATTTTAAGTTTTAAGAAGCCGGTTTCTGCTTAAATAGAAATTCTATTAATTATTAGAAAAACACCCTATTAACTCTTATTTTCAAATAGTTGAAGGGCAGCCGAGAGGTGAGCTCTTCTTTTTATTTCAGAAATTGAAGAAAAAAGTAAAAAACCATGAGTAACATCCATTATTTTTCACAAGAAGGATACGATAAGCTAGATGCCGAACTTAAAGACCTTAAGAAGCGAGGAAGAAAAGAAATTGCTGAAGAAATTGCAGAAGCACGAGCTAAAGGTGATTTGAGTGAGAATGCAGAATACGATGCAGCGAAAGAGGCTCAGGGACATATGGAAGATCGAATTACAAAGTTAGAAGATATTCTTGCACATGCCCGTGTTTTAGATGCCACAGAGCTGGATTTATCTCAAGTTAGAGTGTTGACTAAAGTGACGATTCTTAATAAAAAGATGAATAAGGAAATGCAGTACACCTTAGTTTCACCTAATGAAGCAGATTTTAAAGCCGGGAAAATTTCAATAGAGTCTCCAATAGGTAGTGCATTGGTAGGGAAAGAAATTGGAGATGTAGTTACTGTTCAAGTTCCTGCCGGCGAACTTGAACTGGAAATCAAGAAAATCGAAATTTAACTAACTTTACAGCTTTGATGAAAAAGCTCATTGATGTATATCCTTACAGAAGAAAAGGAACAAATATCGAGTTTCTAATCCTGAAACGTTCTTCTAAAAAGATATATGCTAATCAATGGCGTATGGTTGGTGGTAAAGTTGAAGAAGGCGAAACTTTTTGGGAAGCAGGGTTAAGAGAATTGAACGAAGAGCTTTCTGAAAAACCCAGACAATTTTGGACCGTTCCTTCCGTAAATACGTTTTACGAACATAAGACAGATGCAATTCATCAAATTCCGGCCTTTGCAGCACAAATTGAATGGCATGATGAAAGAATAAAACTTGATAACGAACATTCCGGATACTTATGGGTGAAAGTTGATAAGATCGATGAATACATTCATTGGCCGGAACAAAAACGATTGATTAGATTAATTGACGAAATTCTTACCAACCAACAAATTCTTCCAGAGTGGATTATAGAAATCAAATAGCTAAGTGCTCATTATTCATTTTGGTTGTCACAATGTTCAGTTCTGCAGTATCAGCTCAGGATGATTTTGGGAAATACCGATTTACTCCTGCACCTGATATTTGGTATAACACCGTTGACGGAGTTCGGATAGGTATAAGAATTTTAGGAGAACAAGAAGGTTCATTTAAAGACGGACCGCACAGATTAGATGCCGGTCTGTGGCTCGGTACAAATATTCCTGAAAATCCGGTTTCCTATTATTTGAGTTTAACAGAACCTATAAAGTCTATATCCGATTTTGGAGAAGAAGGAAGCTTTCAAGTAATTTCGAGTATTAGAACAGGATTTTCTCAGCATAAATTATTATTGAATAAGCGATGGCAAGATGGTTTTAATGAACTTTTATATAAAGAAGTTTCAATTTCATTCTCACAACAAAAGATGTTTGCTGCAGAATATCGCCCTTATCCAATTCAATGGTCAACTAATTGGAAGTCTTTAGTCGGCATCAATTTTATGACACATAATGAATCAGAGGATAACCTGTTTGAAGCAATTTTTAATGTACAGCAAAACATAAATCCTGAAAGCGAGTCATTTACATCATTAGATGTTGAAGTTTGGGATGTATATCCGATAAATGACAAATTTGGATTAGGGTTCCGTTTATTTGGAGGATTTACTTCAGAAAATGCAGATCCTGAATATTTATACACTGCAAGCTATGCAAAACCTATCGATTGGTTAGGAAATGGAGTTAGCAGAGCAAAAGGAACTATTCCGACTGCTTGGTTAAATAATGGCTTAGCGCATGTTTCAGGGAGTGCTAATTTACGTGGCTACACAGATACACAATATTCTAATCTGACTTTAGGCGGATTCAATTCTGTTGCTGCTTTGAACTTGGAGTTTGAATTCCCTAATCCTTATTCTTTGTCTAATAAAGATGGGATTTTAGGAGAGTTTCTATTTTTAAAAAGTTATCTATTTGTAGATGCGGGGACCGTTTTCGAAGATACTCCCATGCTTTTTGATGCCGGCGTTGGTCTTCAATTCTCATTGAATATTCCTGATTTTTTAGGTAAACCTCGAGGCTTTGCAGTTAGATACGAAGTACCATTTTGGATCTCAAATCCTAATGACGGAAACTCTAACTTTGAATTTAGAAATCTAATCGGATTCGGAGCCGTAATTTCTTTGTGATATGAAAATATTAGTAATCAATTGTGGAAGCTCTTCAATTAAGTATCAGCTAATTCATACTAATGACCAAGAAACGCTTTGCAAAGGTCTTGTGGAGCGCATTGGCGCTGTAACTTCCATTATTCGTCAAGAGTGGAAAGGAGAGAAGCTAATTAAGAAATCGCTTGCTTTAGATACTCATGCAATTGCACTAAAAACAGTTATGGAGATGCTTGTTGATGCCGATAATGATCATTTAAAATCGCTTGAAGAAATCGAAGCGGTAGGTCATCGGGTAGTTCATGGAGGGGAAACATTCAAAGATTCCGTTCTTATTGATGATGATGTAGAAGAAGCTATTCAGGAAGCTTTTGATATCGCACCATTACATAATCCTCCAAACTTACAGGGAATAAGAGCCGCAAAAGAGCATTTGCCAAATATTCCACATGTAGCAGTTTTTGACACTGCTTTTCATCAGACATTACCATCAGAAGCTTATTTATATGGCATTCCCAATCGGTTATACAGGCGCTATAAAATTCGTCGATATGGATTTCATGGTACATCTCATTATTACGTGAGCAGAATGTATTATAAGCTTGCAAATGTAGAAAAAAAGGGATCGAAGATCATTACTTGTCATTTGGGAAATGGTGCATCAATAACGGCTATAAAAGACGGGGAATCTATTGATACAAGCATGGGATTCACTCCCTTGGAAGGATTGGTAATGGGAACTCGTTCAGGAGATATTGATCCGTCTATCTTATTCTACCTCATAGAGAAAGAGGAATTATCTTTGGCTAATGTTCATGCGCTTTTAAACAAGCACAGTGGGTTGTTAGGATTAAGCGGGTATGCTGCTGATATGCGTGATTTGATTGAAGAAGCAGAAGATGGTGATAAACGATCTCAAGAAGCTATTAATGTATTTTGTTACAGGGCAAAAAAATATATTGGATCTTATATCTCAGCGATGAATGGGGTAGATGCAATCATTTTTACAGGAGGAATAGGTGAAAACGCATCGTTAATACGATCTAAAATACTTTCAAATATGGATTGGTTTGGAATTCAAGTTGATGAGGATAAGAATAAAGAAATAAAAGAAGACTTAGTAATTAGTTCGGATACGTCAAAAGTTGGAGTTTATGTGATACCAACCAACGAAGAATTGGTAATAGCAATAGATGCAGCTAAGATAGCCACTACCTCAAAACAAACTCCTTGGGCTTAATGAGTTCATTTTTAAAAATAACCGTCATTCTTAGTTCGATCCTGATGTTAGGTTGTTCTACAACTACATGGATTGTAGAAAGTGAACAAGAGGTAGATCGCGGAGATTATAAATTACTCGACTCAAAATTATTTTTAGAAAAAGTCGGAGAAATAACCCCTGAACTTCCGGTGGTCCAATTTAAATTAAAAGCTGCAAATACTTTCGAGTATCCTCAACGGATAAAAACTAATAGATATATTCAAAAATACCGTCCAAGATGGGGATATGTAGCTTTGGGAGTGGCTGCATCAGGATTAGCAGGGTATTCGGCGTTAGAATTCACTGATCCTGATAAAAAAGGGCAACAAATAGCTTTACTGGGTGCTAGTACGGCTTTAATAGGAATCTCATTTTTAAATATGAAACCGGTAGGTGAACCTCAACCTACGGGAGAAACAAGATTACTTCGAAGAACCGGTAATTTCGTGGATGTGGACACTCTGGATGCCACGATTAATGAATCTCAAAACGTATTTTATACAATACGTTATAAGAATCAAGCTCTGATTGATAATTTTGAAGTACAAATAGCGGATAACAACTTTACCATCAACTTTCTGGAAGAATTGAATCCCGATATTTTTGAAGGAAACGAAGATGTTTCTATTGGTTTGGATATCGTTTATAAGGATAGTCTTTACAATTATGACATTCCGATTAGGTCTATATTCGATCCTTTTGTTGTAGTTACTTCACCCGTAACAGCCCTTAGAAATGAAGCAAAAATCAATTCAAATAATATACTTACTGATTTAGCACAAGGAAGCCAATTAAAGCTTGTTGAACGTGTGGGAGAATGGGTGAAAGTGTTATATGGAATTTCAGAGAATTGGGTCTCAGAAAGTGATGTTGATGTAATTTGGAGACCGTCTCAATTTTCAAGGCAGCTTTCGATAATCGCTATTCCAAATGTTCCTTTTGGGAGTGTAGATGTTGAAAGAGATATTCCAAGATTAAATGAAGAAGACAAGAGAAAATGGGGATTTATTATATCCAACCAAGGTTACAGCGGAGGTTTGCCTGAAAAAGCCTATGCTCACCGTGATGGACAGTTGATCGAAAAATATATGAATACTGCATTGGGAATAGCTCCAACCCAAACCATCAGGTTTCAAGATGTATCAAGCTATCAAGCGGCTAGAAATGGTTTTAATAGATTGGTTTCTCGTATAAATAGTCGCCAAATTGAACTAGTAGTGTACTTAAACGGGTATGCAGAAATTGATCCTAAAACCGATAAAGTGAATTTTTTAGCTACGGGTAGTGATAGCGCAGCTTCTCGGATCGATTTGAATTCATTATTCGATGGTTTTGCAAATCTCCCTGTTCAAAAATTATCTATTATAGCGGATATCGACTTTATAAACAGTTCTAACAATGTAACAGCTCTTGAAGTACTAGCGGCAACAGTGACAACTCAGGTGCCTAATTCTATGGTTGTATTTGCTTCAAATACGAATCAAAGATCTTATTTATACGCCGAGCCTAACGGAAGGCAAAAGCGACATTCAATATTTACTTACTTCCTTGCAGATGCTATTAAAAAAAGAAATACAAACTGGCTGGATATAAAAAATTATTTAGATAGAAATGTTTCTTTTACTTCCAGAAGTATTTTTAATGCAACTCAGGACATTCGGTTTTTTGGTAGTGATTCACTAAGCTTAATAGAGTAATGGGATTTTTATTCCTGGCTCTAAGCGCAATCTTTTCGTTATCTGTAGCTCAGGTACTCAAATTTATTGAGATCAGATCTCTCAGAGTACTAAACGTACTGGTAATCAATTACCTGGTAGCGGTATTAATTAGTTTATTCTCTACTGATTGGAGTGGCATTTCAGAACAAACGGGCATTATTCCAATACTTCTGCATTCGGCAATTCTCGGGGTTTTATTCATTGCTAATTTTCTCATTTACAGTAAAAGCATTGATAAAAACGGAATGGGAATCAGCATAGCAGCAATGAGAATGTCGTTGGTATTTCCAATTTTACTGAGTCTTATAATCTATAATGAAGATTTTTCCAGAGGTTTAATAATAGGTATTATTCTCACTTTTGCGTCTCTGTTTTTATTAGTTCCTTCTATCAAGAAAGACCGAAGGGTTCAATTGAAATTCGCAGTTCTCCCGATTTTGCTTTTCATCATTTCAGGATTAACAGATTCGGGGCTAAAAATCTTTGAAAGAGAATTCTCTGTGCTATTTAATGAATCACAGTTTCTTTCTGGTTTATTCTTTTTTGCCTTTCTAACCGGAACCGTCATTCTATTTGCACGAAATCAACTTAATTTTAAATGGAAAGAGTTGATTTACGGTACTATTTTGGGGATTGTGAATTTGTATTCTTCTTATTTTATTTTAATGGCATTGAAAGAATTGCCCGGTTCGGTCGTATTTCCGGTAGCAAATTTAGGTATTGTTTTTGTTGGGACTTTCATAGGTGTTATTTTTTGGAAGGATAGACCTGACAAAAAGCAATGGGCCGGATTAGCTCTGGCTTCAATTTCAATTTTTTTATTGGTTTCATAATGATGAATATCATTCAAGTTATTAGACAAAAAGTAGCTTCAGATAAGAAAACAATAGTTCTACCAAGATCATCTGATGAGAGAGTTGTTAGAGCAGCAAAATTTCTTCAAAAAGAAGGGCTGGCAGATGTAATTTTACTCAAAAGTGAGAAACTATCTTCAGCAATAAATGGAGTAGAAGTAGTAGATTCGTTAACAGATTCAAGGTTAAATGAGTTCGCCGATGCTTTTTATCAGAAGAGGAAACATAAAGGCATTACAGAAGAACAGGCGTTAGAAACAGTCAAAGATCCTTTGTTTTTTGGAGCGTCCTTAGTTTCAGCAGGATATGCAGATGGTTGTGTAGCCGGTTCTGTTTCTACAACCGGAGATGTACTTAGAGCAGCAATACAGACTATTGGTCTTAAAAAGGGATCAAATGTTGTATCCAGTATTTTCTTAATGAGCTTCCCCGATGGGAAAGTATTTTCCTATGGAGATTGTGCCGTTGTTCCTTATCCAACTTCAGATCAACTAGCAACCATAGCTTACGATTCGGCTATTTCCCATAAATTAATCACCGGAGAAGAGCCCAAAGTGGCTATGCTTTCGTTCAGCACAAAGGGGAGTGCAGCTCACGAACGAGTAGAATTGGTTCAACAAGCCTTTGAAAAAGTAAAAGAATACAATATCGATTTTGCAGTAGATGGCGAGCTTCAGTTTGATACCGCTTTTGTTGAATCTGTAGCCAAGAGAAAAGCTCCAGACTCCGAAGTAGCCGGGAAAGCAAATGTATTTATATTCCCAAATCTTGATGCAGGTAATATCGCTTATAAGATAACAGAACGATTAGCAGGGGCAACAGCAACGGGGCCAATTATTCAAGGTCTTGCAAAGCCAATGATGGATCTTTCCCGAGGTTGTGAATGGAATGATATCGTTAATACTGCGTGTGTAACTTCTTTGTTAGCCTGAAAGAAATACTGACTTTAAACTAAAATTTATATGAAACTCTATCCCTTAAAATTCAAACCTATCTTAAAAGAAAAAATCTGGGGAGGAAAGAAACTCGGTTCGGTATTGAATAAACCAATTGGTAGTTCTGAAAACTGTGGAGAATCCTGGGAGATTTCCGGAGTTGAAGGAAATATATCAGTAGTGTCAGACGGTGAGTTAAAGGGAATGAATCTCGTTGAATTGATAGAAGAATTTAAAGACGATTTAATTGGTGAGGGTGTATATCAATCCTTTGGTACTAAATTTCCACTGTTGATTAAATTTATTGATGCTAATGATGATCTAAGTATTCAGGTACATCCGGACGATGAACTGGGAATGAAACGTCACAACTCGTTTGGCAAAACAGAGATGTGGTACGTGGTGGATGCAGAAGAAGGTGCGACATTAATTTCAGGATTCAACAAGCCTACCAGTAAAGAAGAATATCTTGAAGTATTCGAAAGTGGAAACTTAACCGATATCCTTAATCGTGAAAATGTTCAAAACGACGATGTATTCTTTTTACCTGCCGGACGAGTTCATACCATCGGCAAAGGACTTTTGATCGCTGAAATCCAACAAACATCAGACATTACCTATCGGATCTATGATTTTGATAGAGTTGATGCAGATGGAAATGGGAGAGAACTTCATGTAGAAGAGGCTGTAGATGCCATTGATTATAATTTCTATGATGAATACAAAACGGTGTATGATAGAACTGCTGAAGAAGTTGAGATTGGAAATAGCCCATACTTCATTACCAATAAACTTGTGATCAAAGACTCAATTTCAAGGAATTACTCAAAATTCGATTCGTGTATAATCTTAATGTGTTTAGAAGGAAATGGGGTAATTAAATATGGTGATGAATCCATTTCATATAAACTTGGAGATTCTATTTTGATTCCGAATTCTATCCAATCAATAAATATAGAACCAGGAACCACTTCAAAACTTCTTGAAGTTAGAATTCCTTCTTAGAATAGTTCTGTTATTTTATTTCTTTAACAAGCATTCTCAATTATAGCAGATTACTTTCCGGCCTCATCCCGCCAGTTGGCGGAGCCCTTCGGGGCTGTCTTCTCCTTCTCCTTAGCCAAGGAGAAGAACTCGTTGATATAAAACACTATTAAATTCAAAATTTCGAACTACTCAAATTTCCCCTCCTATTTTTTAGGAGGGGCGATTTAGCTAGAAAGAACAATGTGTTATGAGTCGGGGAGGTCAGAATAACGAAAGTGAGACCTCGTACTCTTGAATTCGCAACCAACTCAACGAATAAGCTTGTCTTGCAGTTTTGATGAATTAAATGCTTTAATCTCAGTCAAGCAGGGATAAATCCCATGCTAGCTTATGCACGAGTTTTTACTAGGAGTATAAGCTAGTGCCGTTAATGGTTAATTGGTATAGTCGTTATTTAGACCAGAACCAAAAGGGGAGGAATTTAACTCATCTTACCAATTAACAAATAACTTAAGCCAAATTATATGCAAAGCTTGTAATTAAATTATTGCCATATTTTCTTTATGGTAGCAACACTAATAAGGTCTTCAGTCCTGATCTTGAAATTTATCAGTTTTTAAACTACCTACCATATTCGTCATTGAATATTCAATATTCTTCTATCCCTCCAATAAACATTCTCAATCATATCTCGTTTAGTTCTGAAGCGGATATTTTGTATATTTGGAAAGAATCTAAATAAGCATGTAAAACGTTGAACGAAGGCTTGTTGAAGTCGGTTCTTTCAACGTAACACAAAGACAAAATTTAAAGACCAAAATGAGCGAAGAACTAAGCGATGGCGTAAAGGAACTGGAGTCGATGATCGGTGAAAAGTATAAGTATGGCTTTACTACCGATGTTGAATATGAAGATTTCCCAGTTGGAATAAGCGAAGAAATTGTACGCGAGCTTTCAAAAGTAAAGGAAGAGCCGGAATGGATGACCGATTTCCGTGTGAAAGCATATCATGCCTGGAAAGAGATGAAAGAACCAACTTGGTTCAATGCTACGTACAACAAGCCTGATTTTGAGAACATGCTGTATTATTCAGCACCCAAAAAGAAGCCTCAATTGGATAGTATGGATGATGTTGATCCAAATATCCGTGAAACATACGAGAAACTGGGTATTCCCTTAGAAGAGCAAAAAATGCTTTCAAACGTAGCTGTTGATGCTGTTTTTGATAGTGTTTCTATTTTTACTTCGTTTAAAGAAAAACTGGCCGAAGCGGGAGTAATTTTCTGTTCAATGTCAGAAGCGATTAAAGAGCATCCGGATTTGATAAAGAAGTATTTAGCTTCAGTGGTACCGGTTAGAGACAATTTTTATTCCGCATTGAATTCAGCGGTATTTTCAGATGGATCGTTTTGCTATATCCCGAAGAATACAAAATGCCCGATGGAACTTTCTACCTATTTCAGAATCAATAACATGAATTCAGGGCAGTTTGAAAGAACATTGATCGTAGCAGAAGAAGGCGCAAGCGTCAGTTATTTAGAAGGCTGTACCGCTCCTATGTATGACGAGAATCAATTACATGCTGCGGTTGTAGAGCTTGTGGCTTTAGATGACGCAGATATAAAATACTCAACCATTCAGAACTGGTATTCCGGTGATGAGAATGGTAAAGGTGGTATTTATAATTTCGTGACTAAGCGTGGAATTTGTAAAGGCAGAAATTCTCACATTTCTTGGACTCAGCTAGAAACAGGTTCAGCAGTAACGCTGAAATATCCTTCTGTGATATTGAAAGGGGATAATTCAGTTGGTGAATTTTACTCCGTTGCTGTAACTACTAAAAAGCAGCAAGCTGATACCGGTACTAAAATGATTCATCTTGGTAAGAATACGAAGAGTACGATCATTTCTAAAGGTATTTCGGCCGGCCAGTCAAACAACAGTTATCGCGGAGAAGTTAGAATCTCTAAGAATGCTACCGGTTCAAAGAACTACTCAGTGTGTGATTCGATGCTAATCGGACAAGAATGTGGAGCTCATACCTTCCCGTATATCTCATCAGAAAATCCATCAAGCAGTGTTGAGCATGAAGCGACAACATCCAGAGTGGGAGAAGAACAGATTTTTTATCTGATGCAACGTGGAATTAGTGAGCAAGATGCGATTTCCATGATTATTAATGGATTCGTAAAAGATGTATTGAAAGAACTACCCCTTGAATTTGCTGTTGAAGCGAACAAGCTCCTTGATGTGAAGCTTGAAGGTAGTGTTGGGTAAACATTTACGAGCGGAGCGAAGTAATCTCCGTGACTGAGTTAAGACAGTGAGATTGCTTCGTCGTGATCTCCTCGCAAAAGAAATTAAATAAACAATAAAAGTTAAAAGTAGAATAGTGTTAGAAATTAAAAACTTACACGCCAGAGTTGAAGGCGACGACATTGAAATTTTAAAGGGTGTTAACCTGAAAGTTAATGCCGGAGAAATCCATGCGATCATGGGACCAAACGGAAGTGGTAAAAGTACGCTTTCCAAAGTGGTTGCTGGCCATCCGGAATACGAAGTTACTTCCGGGGAGATTTTGTTCAACGGAGAAGATATCACTGAACTTGATGCGGATGAAAGAGCTCATTTAGGGTTATTCTTAGCTTTTCAGTATCCGGTGGAAGTTCCCGGAATCACCAATAAAACCTTGCTTAGAGAAGCCTACAATACGATTGCTCGTGCAAACGACCGTGAAGAACTAGATCCAATTGAATTTGAAGATTACATCGAGAGCAAGCTTGAAATCATCAATATGAAAGATGAATTCTTAAGCCGTTCTATCAATACTGGTTTTTCTGGTGGAGAGAAGAAGAAGAATGAGATCTTCCAGATGGCTGTATTGAATCCTGTGTTATCATTTCTTGATGAAACCGATTCAGGATTAGATATCGATGCATTGAAAGTGGTTTCTGATGGCGTTAACAAGATTGCTAACGATAAAAACGCAATTGTAATGATTACGCATTATCAAAGATTGCTGAATTACATTAAACCGGATCACGTACATGTGATGATGGGTGGAAAATTCATCAAATCAGGTGGATTTGAGTTAGCGGAAGAATTAGAAACTAACGGTTACGACGCACTAGAAAAAGAATTAGTACTAAACGGCGAGGCTCAATAATGAGTGAAGTAATCCAAAGAGACACGATGTTATCCTACATTACAGGCTCTGTGGAAAGCAGTGCTGAAAGTGTTGCGATTCGTGCAATTAACGAAAGAGGCCGTGAAGATCTGGAAAATACATCTTTCCCAACTCGTAAAGACGAAGATTGGAGATTTGTTGATCTGAAATCCATCACTAAAAGCCAGTTTTGCAAACTTGAAGAAGCAAATGTAGCTGAAGTTGGTGATATTTCAGAGCATTATCTCCCGGAAGCAATGAACAGCCGATTAGTGTTTGTGAATGGTGTGTATAGCAAAGAATTATCTTCAGTTGAAGAATTACCTAACAATGTAATTGTAGGAAATCTTTCTGCTTATGCCGACAACAATGCTGTTAAAGAGCACTTGGGAACCATCACAAATTATGAGGACGATGTATTTGCTCCTTTTAATGACGCGGCTTTTACAGATGGAGCTTTTATTTATGTTCCGGAAGAAACTGTAGTTAGAACTCCGATTCATATCCTGAATGTATTTACGGATGCTGAAAAAGCGTTCTACGCAACTCCACGTTTGTTGTATGTAGGAGAGATGTTCTCCAAATCGACCATTATTGAAGAGCATATCGGTTTAGCTGATAATCAGTATCTGAATGTTCCTGTAACTGAATTCAAGATGTTTACAGGATCGAATGTTCATCACGCAAGAATTCAACGAGACAGCAAGAAAGCGTCTCATGTTTCTCGTCCGATAGCAATTTTAGATAAGAACGCTGAATATCATTCGTACACGATCTGTTTAGGAGCAAAGTTGTTCCGTAACGATCCACGAGTGATTCAGAATGCCGAAGAAGTGAACTTTACGGTTGATGGATTGGTATTGATTGATGGAGATCAGATTGCCGATACGCATTCTATTATGGATCATCGTTTTCCGCATGCCGGAAGTCACCAGTTACATAAAGTTGTGGTGAATGACAGCGCACATTCCGTGTTCAATGGAAAGATTTTTGTTGCGAAAGATGCACAGAAGATCGATTCATTTCAGGAAAACAGAAATTTATTGCTTTCCGACAATGGTAAAATAAATACAAAGCCACAGTTAGAGATTTTTGCTGACGATGTATTGTGTTCACACGGTGCAACAATCGGTCAACTTCAGGATGAAGAAGTGTTTTACCTTCAAAGTCGTGGTTTAACCGAGCAGAAATCCCGTGAACTTTTAGTGTACGCTTTTGCATTAGAAAGTGTGGAAAGCATGGCCGTAAAATCCGTAGAAAAATTACTTCTGAACGAAGTGATCAAGTACACGAATAGAGATGATAAGTGAGATTTAGTTAATGGTTATTAGTGAATTGATCTAATAACTATTAACCTTTAACTGATAACAATGAACAACACAACAACAGACATACCAACTAAGATCGATTGGGCAGAAATAAGAGCTCAGTTTCCCGTACTTCAGCAAGAAGTTAACGGTAAGAAATTGGTATATCTGGATAACGGCGCTTCCAGCCAAATGCCTAAGTCGGTAAGTGATAGAATCGATAAATATCATAAGCACGAACATGCAAATGTGCATCGCGGTATTCACTCTTTAAGCCAGAAAGCTACCGATGCTTTTGAAGAAACCCGAAGTAAAATTCGGGATTTCATCAATGCCGGAAATTTGGAAGAAATCATTTATACAACCGGAACTACAGATTCTATCAATTTGGTAGCACAGAGTTATGGTAGAAAGAATTTCAAAGCCGGTGATGAAATCTTGGTTTCTGAGATGGAACATCACGCTAATATCGTTCCGTGGCAAATGATTGCTGAAGAAACAGGAGCGAAGCTGAAAGTTATTCCGATGAACGACAAAGGCGAGCTTTTGATGGAGGAATTCTATGCTTTGCTTTCTGATAAAACCAAAATGGTTGCTGTTGTTCATGTATCGAACGCACTTGGTACGATTAATCCTGTTGAGGAAATAATTGAAGCGGCTCATAAGAAGAACATACCTGTATTAGTTGATGGAGCACAAGCTGTTCCTCATTCTAAGGTAGATGTTCAAGCACTCGATGCAGATTTCTATGCGTTTTCAGCTCACAAAATGTGTGGACCCACAGGATTTGGAATTTTGTACGGCAAAAAAGAATTACTGAACGCAATGCCTCCATACAGAGGCGGTGGCGATATGATCGACAAAGTTACGTTTGAAAAAACAACTTGGAATGATCTTCCGCATAAGTTTGAAGCAGGAACTCCTCCAATTTCAGCGGGAGTTGGATTGGGCTCAAGTGTTGATTTCTTGAATGAGATCGGAATGGAAGCTATCGCTGAAAGAGAGCATGAATTATTGGAATATGCGACTCAGAAATTAAATCAAATTGAAGGTTTGACTATTATTGGAACTGCGGATAAAAAAGCTTCTGTAATTTCATTTTTATTGGATGGAATTCATCCAACCGATGCGGGTACAATTTTGGATCAACAGGGAATAGCAGTAAGAACCGGACATCATTGTGCACAACCGGTTATGCAGCATTACGACATTCCGGGCACGTTAAGAGCCTCTATTTCGTTTTATAATAACGAAGAAGACATCGACAGACTGGTAAAAGGAATTGAATTAGTAAAAGAATTTTTTAGATAAATAAGGAAACATTATGGCTAAAATTAAAGAAATAGAACGTACTCCAAATCCCGACGCAATGCGTTTTGTATTGGATGAACCGCTCACAAATGGAACTACACGTTCGTTTGAGAACAGTATGGAAGCTGAAGGTGATGATCTTGCCTCCGCTTTATTTGCTATTGACAGTGTTATCAATGTCTATTATGTAGATAAATATGTAACCGTTACTCAGGATGGAAAAGCTGTTTGGTCTGAATTACTCAGAAAATTAGCTCCTCCGATTCGTGAAGCGCAACCGCAAACCGGTGTAGAAGAAGATGATGAGGTTCATGCAAGTAAAGAAGCTCAGGAATCTGATGATCCACGCTTGATCGAAATCAATAAGATGCTGGATGAACAAGTTCGTCCATATCTGCTTGCCGATGGTGGTGGCCTGAAAGTTCTTGGACTAGAACACAACAGATTGAAAGTTCATTATCAAGGAGCTTGTGGAACGTGTCCTACAGCAACAACTGGAACGTTATACGCGATCGAAAGCATGGTTAAGCGTGTAGATCCGGAAATTCAGGTTATCTCCGTATAGTCATGGATATCACGATCAGCGACAGAGCTATTAAAAGAATCGAAGAGATTCGTATCCAACAAAACGTACCGAATGATACGTTTCTTAAAGTCGGTGTGGTTAGTGGCGGTTGCTCAGGTTTAACGTATGATCTTGATTTCGACAGCGATGCTGAACCTCAGGATAACGACAAAGTATTCGAGTTAAACGGAATGAAAGTTCTGGTGGATATGAGAAGTTTTCTGTATCTGGCCGGAACGGAACTCGATTACACCGACGGGTTAGAAGGAGAGGGATTCCATTTTCATAATCCCAACGCCTCCAGAACCTGTTCCTGTGGCGAAAGTTTTTCCATATAATTCAAAATTCAAAATTTTGAATTCTTAATTTTGAATTATTTCGAAGTAGTATGAAAGATCAAATCGTAAATAAGGTTAAGGCTAATTCAAAGCTCAAAACTTTAGACCTGGCTAAACAATTCTATGATGATACTCCAATCGCTGAGTTAGATATCAAAGACTTCTTACACATGGAATTGTTGCTTAAAGAGAAAGACTTCCGTCAGTATTTGAAAGATTTTGATTGGTCACAGTTCGAGGGAAAATATCTTTCTGTGTTTTGTTCAACCGATGCTATCATTACTCCCTGGGCATGGATGTTGATCACAACTTATGCCAATCAATTTGCTGAAGAAGCATTTCATTTAATGCCGAAGGAAGTCACCCACGAGCTCTACCGAAGAAAGATAGAAGCTTTTGATTGGAGCGCTTACCACGACAAATTTGTACTCCTGAAAGGATGTGGAGATATTCACGTTCCTGATTCCATTTACTTACTGGCTACCAACAAATTAATGGGAACAGCCAAGAAGATTATGTACGGCGAAGCCTGTAGTTTTGTACCCGTTTGGAAGAGATAGTTGTAGTTGTGCAACAGGCTTAGCCAGCGGAGAGAAATCTAAAGATAGGCATTTAAAGCAATCTTCAAATATCTCGTTATGAGAAAAGCAACATTTTTCATTTTGAATCTTACCTTTTTAATTCTAAAAAATGAACAACGTCTGGCATCCATTTACGATTATTAAAGACGCCCCGAAGCCCTTGAAAGTGAAAAGCCGAAAAGGAGCTTATCTCACTCTGGGAAGAGGTACTGTCCCAAAAAGTGTGTAAAGCACATACTTGATATTTTTATTAATTAACCACTAAGAATCAAAAAAGATATGCACTTTACACAAACACAAGTTAGCTCAAACGGCTACAAGCCTTGATATTACTGCCATCCCGCTTATTTTATAAATATATTGTTGTAAGCAGTTGTTTCTTCTTTCAAAATAATTCAAAACATCCGAAGTCTGGTGTTTTCAACATTTCATTGATTTCAATTTTGTTAAAATACTCAGGGTCAAATCCTTCGCCTAACCAATCAACATATTCTTCGTATTCTTCATGGTCTGGATGTTTTAAGATTTCTAACATATCAGAATATCCCCAGATTCCACCACAATCCTCTGGTGGGCAATTCATTTTACCAGTCAAACAGATTGGATGTGTTATCTTATTATCATCAGGAAGAATCTTTTCCAATGTTATATCGTGGTTCCAACTATCCCCAAAGTCATATTCGTAAATAATTCTGTCTTTTTCTTTTTTCAGTAGGTCAGAAACTTTAATTTTTGAATAATCAACAGTGCCCATTTCTCCCCAAAAATCATAATCCGCCATTCTGCGTGTATAAAAAGTCTGGTTTTTTATAAATTGATGCATATGAGAATTTGTCCAGCCCATCGTTGTCTGAATGATTTTGTGAAAATCAGATAATAATAAGTCTGACGGAACTAATATTCGTCTCCATATTTTGGGTTTGCTTCCCGTTAATGCAATTTGAATTTGGTATGTCATTTTTGTCATGCTATTCAGTTTTAATGTTGTTGTAGTGTCTAGGAATTCATGTTCTTGTTTTCTCTTTGTGTGGTAACGATAAAGCTAAAATAAGCCTGTACAGTCAAGCTGACTGGTGATGTTGATTTTAGCGATTGTTATGTTGAGTATTGTGTTGTTCATGTGAAAACTAATACGTAGTTGAGTACCATCAAATGTTGGTTTCTCTTTGTGTTTACATTGACATTTTACCCAAGGGTAAGCGCAGTGAAAACGAGGAACCATGAATGGTTAGTTGCGTGTTATAGCAACTAATTTAGTAAACAAAACGAACGCGAGAAAATTCCGAAGAAATTTTCCAAATAAGCAACGACCAAAGCAATTAATTATACACGTTGTTGTGTACAGTTTTGTTTTAAAAATTTCCCGAAATTAATTGCATGCTGTGTTCAAGTCATTAATTCAATAACTTCTCCGTCAGGACCCTTTAAAAATGCTTGTTTGGTTTCAATTCCATTAGTTTGTACTAACCGAATAGGTACTAACACCTCAGCCCCAGCTTCTACAGCACGTTTGAAGGCACTTTTTATATTTCTAACGTCAATTCCGACATGATGAAATTTATCAAAATTTGTGCTATTATCATATTCTGCTACTTCTGACATTTCATAAACAAAGTCTTGATTTGGAAATTTTAATAAAACTACGTTTACATCTCTTTCTTTTTTCATGCCATCTTCTAATGTGTAAACTACATGTTTTAGACTATCGTTAGTTACTTTAAGGTCAAATGCATTGGTATAGAAATTAACTGATTTTTCCATATTTGAAACCTGAATTACGACATGGTTAAACCTTGGGGAAATTGGTTCTTTTGGTTCACATGAAGTTATCATCAGCAAACTTATAAGAAGTAAATAAAATACTTTCATCTATAGTTTTTTTAATTCAACATAACGGTTTTGTATATGGTTTGTTGCGTGTTTAAGCACCTAATTTAGCAAAAGAAAACGAACCAGAGGAAATTCCGAAGGAATTTCCAAGTAGGCGATAACCAAGCAATTAATTATACACGTTGTTGTGCTTTCGTTATTTCTTCTCCAGTCGTTCGATTTCTTTTTTTAAATCTTGTTGTAAAGCAATTATTTTCGTTTTGGTATCTTCGATTGGTCTTTTAATTAGCCATCCCAAATGATTTTTTTGTGTTCTCAAGAAATACAAGTAAGCTTGATCCTCCTTTAATTGGTCAAAATTCAATGGAGCCATAGTGCCGCCATTAAAATTTGGATCAGTATAATCACCTTGCCAAAAATCTTTGAAACGAGATGGAAACAAGTCTTCACTTGCCTTCATAATAAATTCTATGTACATCGTTTCGAAATTCTTAATCCACAAGTTTTCGTCTTCATAAAGCAAAACAATTTTACTTCGAATATCTTCATTTGATATTAAGTCAATACCGTATGACTTTAAAGTTTCAAATACATTGTTGGCCATATCGGCATCAATGTAAATACGTGTTGAAGTAAAAAAGTGTTCATTCAATGAATCGTGATAGGCCAAATTATTTTCCAAATGAGTTAAAAGAATGGCGATCGAATTTTCGTTTTCTTTGTATAGAGCCAAACTTTCCTCAAATTGTATTAGGTCATTTTGGAATTGAAGGTCAAAAGCAATCAGTATATCAATTTCCTTCTGTAATAACTGTCTTTCTTCATTCCGGTTATTAACCTGCAAAGCAATTAAAATTCCAATCACAACTAAAGCAATTTCACCTATCGCATAAATCAGGTATTTGCTGAATTTATTTTCAGTCAACAATCTTTGTCGAATTTTTCGGAAGAATTTTATCATATTTTATTTCCCACGCAAGTGGGAATCTATTGGTTTGTCATAACGATTGTTATGTTGAGTATATACATTCTATCTTAGTACTATACGAATGTAATAGAATATGATGAAAATACTTCAATTTCTATAATTCCGTATATCTCTCAATTCTTTCAACATCTTCAGGCTCAGTAGCTAGGCTAATTCCGATCAATAATGCCAGATTTACTATCAATCCATAAATACCTTCATGAACAGGTATCGGTTTATATTCGGGATTGTAAAGAAAGAAGAGTGTAACCAAAATTCCGCCAATCAATCCGGCTAGGGCGCCTTTTCCATTAGCCCGAGGCCAGTAGAACATGGCAAAAACAAGCGGGAATATTTGTGCAATTCCACCATACGCACCAAGTAAAAGGGATACAATGTCCGTTTCTGCAAATACCGCAAAGTAGTAGGCAATCAAACTTATCACTACTACCAAAATTCGTATTAATTTTCTTTCTTTTCCTTCGGTTTTCATCCAGTTTGCCAAAGAAGGAGATTTAGAAAGTCCATCACGTACGGCAACTGAAGCTGCGGCATGAACGATGGCATCGCCGGAAGACATAGAAGCAGCAAGCGTTCCGGCACAAACCAATCCTATAAGAATTACAGGCAGATCCATTTGTAGCAAGGTGTATGGTAAAATGGAATCAGCCGGTTCAACACCGGGGTAAGCCAATACAGCGGCAAAGCCTATAATCAATATTGGGACTAAAAAGATCTGGAAAGTAGGGTAGAGGACTACGGTAAGCTTAATGGTTCGATCACTTTTTGCGGCAAAAGCTTTCATGAAAAAATGTGGCCACATGGAAAAGCCGACCGCAGAAATTAATACCGCAGAACTAAATCCCCACCAATCCCACGGAACTCCGCTACTTGTTAACCCCGGAGCAGAAAGTGCTTCTCCAAAATCGGAAGCAATCAATTCTTCAAACATAGGACCAATACCACCATACATTTTTTCCGGTAGATATAATCCCAAAAACCAGGCAATGATCAGCATAAAAATGCCCTGAAAGGTATTGGTCCAACCAACGCCCATTACTCCACTGAAAAACACATAGATCAGAACTACTCCGTATGCGATTCCGGCTCCCAGCCATTCCGGAATAACTCCTTCACTTATGGTATTCAGAACTAATCCCGCTCCTTTCATCTGAAGCGTTAAATAGGGAATCAAAACCACCACAGTAAGCACAGCCAATAGCGCAGCAAGCACTTTGCTGTTGTAACGATCCTGAAGTAATTCTGCCTGAGTTACAAAGCCATGTTTCGCTCCAAGCTTTCTGGCCTTGGGGCCAAAAAAGTAAAAAGGAACCATTCCCAAAGCTCCGTAGGCAATAATGTAAAAAGCAGCGGCTCCACGGGAATATGCCCAACCGGGTCCGCCCAAAAATGCGAACGACGAAAAGATCGAAGCTCCCAATACAAAATAAAGAATGAATACATTCATGGAACGATCTCCGGCAACATAACCGGCAGCGCTGTTACTTACTTTTCTGCCCGGGATGATTCCCATCACCAAAGTGATGACCAGATAAATCCCACTAATTCCCAGAATAATGACCCAATCAGCCATGGTTATTCCTTCTCCTCAGTTTCGATATCTTTTCTGAAGAAAATCAGAAGTGAAATGAATGAAAAACAAACCATCAGAATTACCCAAAAGAAAGAAAGTGGAAGCCCAAGAATCAGAGGTTTTGCAGCACCCATAATTGGATAAATTGGCCAGATCAGGCATAATTGAATAACAACTAAAACTGAAACCAATATAAAAGCTCGTTTACGTCTTTTGGTTGAACGTGAAGAAAAAACTAAACCGTTTGGGATTTTGTTATCCATATCGAAAATGATTTTGCACTAAATACGGAAAGGAATTTTTAATTGAAAGAGAATCTGAAAATCTCTTTAAAAAATCATCAGCGAAAATCATATAATCAGTGATCCAAATCAGTGAAATCAGCGATCAAAAAACAGTACCTTTAATTTGTGAGCGAACAAAAAATTAATATCGATGTTTCCGAAAAAGTGGCAAATCTTCCACTATCTCCTGGGGTATATATCTATAAGGATAAGAACGGAAGTGTGTTGTATGTGGGTAAGGCGAAGAAGCTTAGAAATCGGGTTCGTTCTTATTTTCAGGAATCTCGGAATGTTGATGGACGCATTAAAACCATGGTTTCCAAGATCGATAATCTTGAAGTTGTGGTTACGGATTCCGAAGCAGAAGCGTTAATTCTTGAGAATAATTTCATTAAACAGTACCAGCCTCGCTACAATATCATGTTCAGGGACGATAAATCGTACCCTTATATTTGCATCACTAAAGATAGTAAGCCAAGAGTTTTCCCCACAAGAACAATCGTAAAAGATGGAAGTAAGTACTACGGACCTTATGATAGTGTAGTTAATATGAAGCGGATGTTGGAAACCATTCGTAAAGCATTCGATTTGTGTACGTGTGCTGTTTCCATTAAGAATATTGATCGAACAAGAGGAATACCCAAATGGCATTCCTGCTTTGATGATTATCTGGAAAATTGTTCCGGCGATTGGGACGATGAAAGATATAGAGTAGTGATGTCAAAAGTAGAACGCTTGTTGAACGGTCAAACAGAAGCATTGATTCGAGAGCTAAAGGAGGAAATGGAAATAGCATCTTCTGCACTGGCTTTTGAAGAAGCCGCTAAACTACGAGATAGTTTGATTGCTGTTGAACGTTACAGCCAGAAAATGAAGATGGTAGCTGATAAAAAAATAGATCGTGATGTATTCGCTCTGCAAATTGATAAAGAGATCAATGAAGCCTGTGGAGTTCTTTTCAAAGTTCGGGAAGGTAAGTTGATTGGGAAATTTCACCGATTTTTAAAGAATATTGAAGGGCTAGAAGAAGATGTTCTGTTGCAATCCTTTGTAGAAGATTATTATACAGGTCAATACACGGCTGCAATACCTGACGAGGTTTACATCAGCAACGAACTAGAAGATGATGAAGCGTTGGTTCAGTATTTATATCAGGAGAAAGGGAAAAAGGTACCGGTTCATGTTCCTCAGATTGGCGAAAAAGCACAGCTTATTAAGATGGCACAAGCCAATGCTAAACTTCACTTGAATGAGCGTACACTTGAAAAAGAAAAAGCTGAGAGAGATCGAATCCCTCATGCTGTTAAAGAACTCAAAGAGCACTTAAATCTCCAGCGACTTCCACGCCGAATTGAATGCTTTGACAATTCAAATTTACAAGGATCAGATCCTGTAGCATCCATGGTTTGTTTTGTAGATGCTAAGCCGAGGAAAAGCGAGTACAAAAGATTCAATATCAAAACAGTGGTTGGCCCTGATGATTTTGCATCCATGAAAGAGATTTTAACACGGCGTTATTCTAAAGTAATGAAAGATGGTCTTCAAATTCCGGATCTTATTATTGTTGATGGAGGAAAGGGGCAACTCAGTTCTGCGGTGGAAGCTTTGAAAGAAATTGGTTTTTACGGTGAGTGCGAAATCGTTGGTTTAGCGAAAAGATTAGAAGAAGTGTTTCTTCCCAATAAGTCAGAATCAATTATGATTCCAAAGAAGTCAACTGCACTGAAATTAATTCAGCAAGCGCGGGACGAGGCTCATCGTTTTGCAATTACTTTTCATCGTCAAAAAAGATCGAAGAGAACATTAGTTACTGAGCTCACAGAAATAGAAGGTGTTGGTGAGAAAACATCGCAGGTATTACTCAAAGAATTTGGTTCTGTTAAGAAAATCAAGAAGATCAAGAAAGAGAAAATTCAAGGATTGATCGGAGAGAAATTAGGCGAAAAAGTGTACAACCATTTTAACAGTTGATTCGTCTTTGTTGCAAATGTGATAGGAGGCTAACATTAACATGTGATATGAACGGTGAGCGGCAACAATTAAAATAGAGAAAGCCAATTGTCTTTGCTCTTCGTATAAAGTAACAGGCAAGAGGTAAAAATGCTCTTTGTGTTAATTAATGTTACAGACTGAATCTAATTTAACTATCTACAGTTTTAGTCTTTATGTTGGCAGAGAGTTAATCCCAAAATATACGGGTAAACGTTATGGAACTATTAAAGAGAACTACAAAAGCATCATACAAAGATCTTAGGGACAGAGATCTGGTTAGATATTTTAGAAGAAAAGCTGATGAAGCGGCATTCAACGAATTAATGAACCGACATCAGGCGAAAATCTATTCTTATATATATAGTATGATTAATAATCCTGAAACGGCTAACGATATTTTCCAGGAAGTGTTTACTAAAGTTGTCACAAAAATGGACGACACGTACAATGAACAAGGTAAATGGATTGCCTGGGTGATGAGAATTGCGCATAATGCAACAATTGATCACATTAGAAAACAAAAACGATACATTGACGTTAACTCTTGGTACGACGATGAAGATTCTCGCTCAGATTACTTTGATAGGATGACGGACGAGAGTTGGGTAGATGCAGATGAGCAATTAATTGAAGGCGAAACGAAGTCTAGTTTAATGGCCCACATTGCAAAACTACCAGAGGAACAACGCACCGTAGTACTTTTGAGGCATTACTATGAAATGCCTTTTAAAGAAATCGCAGAATTGACTAACGTGTCAATAAATACGGCACTAGGTCGTATGAGATATGCATTGATCAATTTACGCAAGCACTTTGAGGAAGAAAGACAACATGAGTTCAAACATGCAAATAAACGATGAAGACTGTATTCGGTACCTCATGAGGGAGATGGATCCCTCTGAGGAAATCGAATTCGAAAGAGAAATGATGAGTAATGAAAATTTACTCATAGAAGTTGAAAGTTTAAGGAGCACATACAATAAGGTTAAAAAGTTACCATTAAAGCAGACCCCAAAAGAATTACTTTCTTTAGTAAAAGAACAAGCAGTTATAGACCAAAAAAAGAACCTTAGAAGATCATTTAAAATGATTGGCTGGTTTGGTAAAAGTGTAGCAGCTGTAGCAGCTATTTTGTTGTTGGTATCAGTTGGTTTATATGTATTTGATACCGGTGGAGATGCTTTATCATCTTCAAATTCGGCTCAAAACATTACTAGTGCTGGTAATATCCAACCATGGGTTGATAGAAACGAAGTAATTAAAGTATCAGATCGTATAGATGCTATAAAAGCGCAAAACATTGGTGAGGAATATGAAAAAAGTTATGATAAACTAATTCCTGTCAGTGATCCTTCCGTACCGTCAAAACAGCGCCAAGGTGTGCTTTTGACAAGTTCTCCTGTAAATCAATGATCCAATTGTGGATAACTTTAGTTCATGATGTGAATAAGTATTTTTGTATGGCATGATGCCTCGCTTTATATTGAATTCTATGTTAACGAACGAAAAAAAGCGAGTATTTAATGGGTAAAGTTATCTCCATAGCTAATCAGAAAGGAGGAGTGGGTAAAACAACTACTGCAATTAACCTTGCAGCAAGTTTAGCGGCAATCGAGCACCCAACACTCGTTATAGATATTGATCCACAAAGCAATACAACCAGTGGATTAGGAATCGATGTTAAGACGGTTACCAATTCCATCTATGAAGTTATGATTGGTAGTACAGACACAGAAGAAACGATTAGGTCAACGGAACTTGATTTTCTTGACTTGATTCCTGCTCATATTAATTTGGTAGGTGCAGAAATTGAAATGATTGATCGTGAAGACCGTGAACGTATTTTAGATAAAGCAATTGGTGATCTTCGGGATAAATATGATTTTATCATTATTGATTGTCCTCCATCGCTGGGATTATTGACAATTAATGCATTAACTGCTTCCGATTCGATCGTAATTCCGGTTCAATGCGAATATTTTGCTCTTGAAGGACTTGGACAGCTCTTAAATACTATCAAGATTGTGAGACAGCATTTAAATCCTGAACTTGATATTGAAGGAGTTCTACTTACTATGTATGATACCCGAACAAGGCTATCTAACCAGGTTGCTGAAGAAGTGAAAAGATATTTCGATGATCGTGTATTTAAATCAGTGATTGCAAGAAACATTAGATTGGCAGAGGCGCCAAGTTTTGGTAAACCGGCGCTTTTGTATGATTCAACCAGTACCGGAAGTAAAAACTATTTATCGTTGGCAAGAGAAATCATAAAAAGGAATAGAAAATTATTCAAGAATAGCCCGGTACTTTCTAACTAAAGAAAAAAGAAAATGGCTAAGAAAGTTTTAGGACGAGGTTTAGGAGTTTACTTTCCTGAGTATCAATCAGATGAGGAAAAATTAGCTGAAAGTTCCAGAGAACCCATTGCTAAGCAAAAAGGGAAAAGTGAAAAACCAGTGGAAGTAGATCCGGCAGATCTGGTAAATGTAGTACTCCACATTCCGGTTGATGATATTCGTGCGAATCCCCATCAGCCAAGAAAAGAATTTGATGAAGAACGGCTCGATGAGTTAGCAGATTCTATTAAAGAGCACGGAATTATACAGCCATTGACAGTAAGATACATAGGGGAGAAAAAGTTTGAGCTTATAAGCGGTGAGAGACGTCTTAAAGCGTCTAAATTGGCTGGCCTTACTGAGATAGCAGCTTATGTGCGTAAAGCCAATGACGAGCAAAGCATGGCGTTTGCGTTGATTGAGAATATTCAACGTGAAGATTTGAATGCGTTGGAAGTGGCAATGGGTTATAAACGACTTTTAGAAGAATTCGATTATACTCAAGCGCAGGTTGCTAAACGTGTTGGAAAAAATAGAACCACAGTAACCAATATGTTACGCTTATTGAGTTTACCTGATTTTATTCAGACGGCGCTTAAAAAGAATGAAATAGCAATGGGACACGCTCGTTCTTTGATTTCAGTTGAAAATTCTGCTGATCAGCAAAAGCTTTTAAAGAAGGCCGTAGTAAATGAATGGTCGGTTCGCCAAATGGAAGAAGCTGTTAGAAATTTGAATTCATCTTTCTCATCATCAAAAAAGAAAAGTTCGGATTCAAAAAAATCAACGAATAATCCTTTTTATGAAGATATATCTTCCAGGTTAAGACAAAAATTTAGTACAAAAGTTCAAGTTAATCCTAAGGCAAAGGGTGGGGAAATTAAAATCGAATATTATTCAGAAGACGATCTGGAGCGAATTCTTGGTATCTTTGATTCGATCTAATATTACCATAGCATGCTTTGTTCTAATCTTTTCAGGGATCACAAAAGCTCAATATCTTATCAGGGCGGATCTTAATAAGGTTTCATACAAGTATTCATTGCTGGCAGATTCTTCAAAAAAGGAATATCCAGACCCGAAAGCAGTTCTAAGAAAATCTTTGATTATACCCGGGTGGGGTCAAATTACGAATAAGCAAGCGTGGAAAGTTCCGATAGTTTATGGTTTACTTGGAGGGTTGAGTTACTATAGCGTGTATCTAACTAAACAATATCATGATTATAGGGCGGCTTATTATAATTCGTTCGATTCTAATACGGATATGAGATTTGGACCAACTCCTGATTATTTAGTTGGACAAAATACAAGCAGTCTAAAAAGTAATCGAGATTTTCTGCGAAACAGAAGAGATTTTATTTATGTAACTATATTTTTGTCTTATGTGTTGAATGCAGTAGATGCTTATGTATTTGCACATTTAAGGCCATTTGATGTATCAGACGATCTATCCATGAACAGGACATTTAAACCAGGTAGTATTTCTTCTCAAATTTTGGGAGAAATTCCTTCTATATCACTTTCAATCAGTTTTTAATATGAATTTTTCAGATAAGCCCGATTCTAAAGTACAACGTCAATATCAAGAAGGGAACAATAGGGATATTTGGAGCGTCTTTAAGATAATGGGGGAGTTTGTAGATGGATTTGATACGCTCTATAAAGTAGGACCTTGTATTTCTATTTTCGGATCATCAAGAACAAAACCCGGTGATAAATACTATGAGCTTGCTGTTGAAATAGGGAAATTAATTACCGAAAAAGGATTTGGTGTAATAACAGGGGGCGGTCCCGGAATTATGGAAGCCGGTAATAAAGGAGCTTCATTGGGAGAGGGGCGTTCAGTCGGATTAGGGATTGAGTTGCCATTTGAACAGGGAATGAATGAATATGTAAACAAGAATTACTCTGTGGACTTCAATTACTTCTTTGTAAGAAAAGTGATGTTTGTAAAATACGCTCAGGGATTCATTGTTTTTCCGGGAGGGTTTGGAACATTGGATGAACTTTTTGAAAGTCTTACACTAATACAGACCCATAAGATTTCAAAAATACCCATTATATTAGTTGGTTCAGATTATTGGGGAGGATTGGTTGACTGGATTAATTCTACCATGAAAGAAGCCGGAACAATCTCAGAGAAAGATTCTGATTTATTTCACGTTACAGATAGTAAAGAAGAGGCAGTAAAGATTATATGTGATTTCTATGAAAAGAAAGAACCAAAGCCAAATTTCTAGTTCTAAATTGGAACAAGAGGCATGGTTCTTGAGTTAGAACAATAAATATTGAAATTCATAGGTTATATATTTTAGATATGGAGCTTTTTTATTTAAATTAAAAGCTTTGAAATAATTAACACTACAACATTAGAAAAATGAAGGTTCTCAACAAAAGTTTATTGGTACTAATTGTTGGTTTATTTACGACAAGCATTTTTGCGCAAAGTACATACGAAGAGGCAATAAATTTATACAATGCAGCTGAAGAACAAGCGAAGGCAGCTGAATATGATAAAGCTATAGAAAGTTATATAAAAGCGGCAAAAATCGGAGAAGAACTAGGTACTCCTCAAGGAACCGACATGAAAACTCGTTCTGAGCAACAGATTCCAAAAGTTCAAATTAACAAAGCGGGTAGCTTATTCAACGCTTTCCGTGCTTCTAAACAAATTTCAGATTTGGATAAGGCGATTGTTGAATTTGAGAAGACTGTTGAGCTCGCTAAAAAGTATGGAGATGATCGTATAATGCAAACAGCTCAAGGTTATGTGCCTCAATTATACTATCAAAAAGGAACAATGCTTTTTAAAAGAGAAAAGTATAAAGAAGCTGATACTGCTCTAAACAAAGCAATTCAAGCTAATTCCAACTATGCTCAGCCCTATTATCAAAAAGGGTTAGTAGCCAAAAAATTATCAGATGATATTAATGAATCATTAAGATGGCTTGACCAAGCTATAGCTGTTGCAGATAAAACTAATAAAGGACAAATAGCAAGACAGGCGAGAAATGCGGCTCACGATGAACTGCTTTTCAGAGGTTCTAAATTGATAGAATCTAAAGACTATAATGATGCAATTGAACTCTTGAATCTTGCAACAGAATATGACGCTGAATCTGCTGATGTTTACTATAGACTTGCAGAGGCCTATAACAAACAAAGCAAATATGATTCTGCAATTAAGAATGCAAAAACTGCTTTGCAGTACGAGAAAGGCGGTAAAACTGATAAAGCCAAAATTTATTTTGAAATAGGTTTTGCTTACCAAATGAAAGGAGCAAAAGCGGAGGCTTGTTCAGCATATACCAATGCAGCATTTGGATCTTTCAGCGCACCTGCAAAACATTCTATGGAATTTGAGTTAAAGTGTGAAAGCACAAATTAATTCTTTTAAGATGTCTTTAAAGCTCAGTGTTATTTACACTGAGCTTTTTTTATGGCAAAAGATTTTGAAATTGCATTTATAACTTCAATCTCAAACTCGCTTTTCCTATCTTGCAATCCGAATCGCTACAATCAAACTAACTACACTTTTTATATGGCTTCTTTAGATCAGCTATGTGCTAATACAATTAGAACCCTTTCAATGGATGCTGTTCAAAAAGCCAATTCTGGTCATCCGGGAATGCCAATGGGGATGGCAGATGTATCGTATGTTTTATGGACAAAATTTTTAAAACATAATCCTAAAAATCCGCAATGGTTTGACCGTGATAGATTTATTCTTTCCGCCGGTCACGGTTCTATGCTAATTTATAGCTTGCTTCATTTAACCGGCTATGATTTGAGTTTAGATGAGCTGAAAAACTTTCGTCAACTTGGTAGCAAAACAGCAGGGCATCCCGAAAAGCATCTTACGCCCGGAGTTGAAATGACCACAGGACCATTAGGCCAAGGATTTGCGACTGGTGTAGGTATGGCAATGGCTGAAAATTTTTTAGATGGAAATTTTAATACTGATTCTCATAATATTGTTGATCATTATACGTATGCTATTGTTAGTGATGGAGATTTGATGGAAGGTATTTCACATGAAGCAGCTTCTCTGGCTGGTCATTTGAAACTCGGTAAAATGATTTATTTATATGATGCGAATTCTATTTCAATTGACGGTTCTACTGATTTAGCTTTTACTGAAGATCCTGTTAAGCGTTTCGAAGCTTATAATTGGCATGTTCAGGAAATAGATGGACACAATCATTCTGAAATTGAAAATGCAATTAAGAATGCTAAAGAAGAAACAGAAAAACCCTCTATTGTAATTTGTAGAACTCATATTGGATTTGGTAGTCCAAACAAACAGGACTCTGCTTCCTCTCACGGTTCACCATTAGGTGAAGAGGAAACTAAACTCACTAAACAAAGTTATGGTTGGGATCCTGATAAGAGTTTTTACATCCCTGAAGAAGCATTAGAAATTTTCAGAAAAGAAGTTGATAAAGGAAAATTAGCCGAATCTGAATGGGAAGAAAAGTTTAATAATTTTAAAAAATCAAAACCTGAACTAGCTGATAGGTTTGATAAGTGGATTCATGGAATTCTTCCTGACAACCTAGAAGAACTACTTCCAATTTTTGAAACAGATGAAAAAGGTGTTGCTACCAGATCAGCATCGGGAACAGTATTAAATGCCTTAAAAGATGAAATTTCTAATCTATTTGGTGGCTCGGCAGATCTTGAAGGAAGTGTTAAAACTAACTTAAAGGACGAAGGAGTATTTAGTGCTGATAACCCAACCGGAAGAAATGTTCACTACGGAGTTCGAGAACACGGAATGGTTGCGGCTTTGAATGGAATGACTCTACATGGTGGCGTTATTCCTTTCGGTGGAACTTTCTTTGTATTTACAGATTATTGTCGTCCATCAATTCGGTTAGCAGGACTTATGGAAACACCTGCTATTTACGTTATGACGCACGATAGTATTGGTTTGGGTGAAGATGGTCCAACGCATCAGCCGGTAGAGCACTTGGCTAGTTTAAGAGCTATGCCTAATGTAAACGTAATTCGCCCCGGCGATGCAAATGAAGTTTCTTATGCTTGGAAAGTGGCAATTGAAAGTAAAACTACTCCAACGATAATTGTTTTAACCAGACAAAATATTCCAACATTTGAGAGAACAAGTGAAAACGCAACAAAATTGGTAGAAAAAGGAGCCTATATTTTATCTGATTCTGAAAAGACAACTCCTGATGCTATTCTGATTGCAACAGGTTCAGAAGTATATTTAGCAATGGAAGCCAAGTCTAAGTTAAAAGAAGAAGGAATTGATGCAAGAGTAGTTAGTATGCCTTGTTGGGATTTGTTCGTAAATCAAGACTCAGATTACATAGAAAAAGTGTTGCCAAAATCTGTTACAAATCGGGTATCGATTGAAGCTGGTTCCACATTTGGTTGGGAAAAGTGGGTGGGCAATTCTGGAGTAGCTATTGGAATAGATACTTTTGGTGAATCTGGTCCTTACGAAGAGTTGTATAATCATTTTGGGATCACTACAACTAAAGTTACTGAGGCAGTTAAAGCTCAGCACCTGAGTTCCCCAAAGTGATACCTTAAGCAGATTCTAACTTAGGCTACAAATAACGCCACCTTCTCAAACCATCCCCGGACAAGGGGTTGCAACCTCTTGTCCGGGGATGATTTTTACTCTATGTACTTTTAATGGCATGTTAAGAATTTGCCGGAGGCATCCTTTTTGGGAAACTAAAGCTCAGTTATAATTAATGAACTTCTTTTACAAAAAAAGCGAGCTTTTATTTTATCGACAATTGAATAGAATACTTTATTTGATCAAAGTCATCCTTTTAATTTGAGAGAAAGAACGATTTTGAGATACTGATTTAGCATTTATTTTATATAAATAAACACCACTTGCCAAATTAGTAGCATTGAATCGTATGTCATGATTACCTGCTGATTGATTCTTGTTGTTTATCAAATCTGCAACCTTTCTTCCATTTATATCATACACTGAAATACTAACATTGCTTGAAGCAGGAAGTGAATATGAAATAGTAGTACTTGGATTAAAAGGATTAGGATAATTTTGATCTAAATTAAATTTCTCTGGTAGATTAGATACAAGATTCTCTTCATTAGAAACAGCCATACCTGCATTTCCAATAAAAATTCCTCTACCATGTGTACCAACAGCCAAAGTAAAATCGCTGCTTCTGTAATCCATATGTTCAGCGATAGAGCTACCAATTATACTTGGTGCTTCCTGAGTCCAAAGTGTAGCATCTCCACTTAATGAAGTTGTGGAATATACCCCAGTACTTGTACCAACTACATACACTTTACTTGTTGTACCTTCTACAATTTCAGCAGATCTAATCGAAGGACCAAGGTCGTTTTCACTGCCTTCTAAATTACCTTCTATTGAGCTCCAGGTAACTCCGGCATTTGTAGTATGGTAAATACCTTTAACGTTGTAGTTAGAAAGTATAACTAAGACTTCATTACCATTTAACGGATTAACAGCGATATCATTCACTTGCGCACCAGAAGCAACTCCCTGAATATTTACTTCGATTGGATTAGTAGCTCCATTATCAAATCTTAAAACTCTAGGAGTTAAGTTATTTGCAGATGCACCTACATAAAGCCGATTTGATGGATTTGACTGAGAATAAGCAAGTGCCGTTATTGAGTGATTACTTAAAGCCGGAATAGTAGTTTTAGTCCAGCCTGTTTCAAATCCATCTTGATCGAAATTAGCAAATGATTCTGCTTGAGTAGTAATCCAAAGGTCACCTGCATCCGGATATGCAATAACATTTTCATTATTTGGATTTACTTCGAAAGGGTGAATAAATCTGGTGCTTGTGGCTTGATTAGGGTAAATATAAGACCAATCGTCTTCACCAAAATCATTGCCGAAAGGATTTAAAGGCTCTCCGGTGTCCTGATAATATCCAACTCTTAACAGTTTGCCTTCTTGAGAAGACACGTACATATAGTTTTGACCAATATAAGCGAACGACCCATCACCGCTAGAGATATCATTTTCCTTTTCATTAGCATCATTCAATCTAAAATACGGGGATCCATTATCCTGAGTGCCACCAATGACTCGTGTATCTCCAGCGGTTTTTGAAATCGCAACCGTATAAAATTGAGTTACATTAAACCCTTTATCCTTAGAACTCCAAACAACGGTAGAGTTTTTAGCATTATCTGTAACGCTTATACCTCCATCATGCATACTCCAAAGTTTATTAGGAGATTGCGGGTCAAAGAATAAATTGTGGTTATCAGGATGATGATTATCAGATGAATAGCCCCCAATTTTATCAGAACTACTTGGTGCTGAAGAAAATCCGCTTGTTGATCTATATAAACTTACACCACCAAGAACTACGAAATCCTCATCATTAGGGGACACCCCAATCGTCATATTATAGTTACTTTGAGTAACCACAGTTTCACGAAAATCATCAAATTCAGGTATATTAGCAGATAAATCTGAAGAAGTACCAGTTGATACATTTACTTTATGTAAAGAAAGTACTTCAACATTGCTTTCGCTATCGAAAGGGCTGGTTTTTGTATTTCCTGTATTTGTAAAGATGTACGCAAAATTTTCATTAGAAGGAGCAAAATCTACCACACTTCTGTCATGCGTTGAGGGGAAGGTTGACGGAGTAATATTTGACCAGGAAACGCCATCATTGGTAGAGTAAAAAACACCGGGAGTTACACTGCCACCGGCACTATTCTCAGAGGCAACCATAATAATATTTCCTTGAGAATCGATATCAAAGTCTATATATCTGTGATTACTTGCTGAACCAAGTATATTATTAAAAGATTGTCCATTAGTTGATTTATAAAGTCCAAAGCCATTTGTTGCTGCAAAGATATTCCCAGAAGTAGGACTTACTCGAATTTTAGATATAAAATCATACGCTGAATTCCAACCTGAATCCCCCACTCCCGGTTGATTAGAAGTTAAATTCGTCCAGCTATCACCGCCGTCAGTTGATTTCCAGATTCCTGTTCCAAAATAGGTGGGTGCATTTTTTCCTTCAGAGCCTCTAAACTCGCCAGCAGCATAATACCATACATCTGTGTCTGTAGGATCTTGAGCAATCGAAGTAATACTAAGATTTTCGTTAGGATCGGAAGTTTGAGTCCATGCATTTCCGCCATTTGTAGATTTCCAAACACCACCTGTAACACCACCAGCCAGCATGGTATTCCCTGACGCATCAGAAACATCTAATGCAAAAGCTCTAACTCTACCACCTACAACATTAGGTCCGGCTTCTTGCCAGTCAAATAAATCGTTGAGCTTAGAACTCGCTTTCAGACTTCGTTTCATTTTCTTGGAGTAAGCAATTTCACGGGCTCTTGCTGCAACCGGAATTGAGTTTGTTTTTGGATCGCGAGTCATTTGAAAGAAATAATCATCCCTGGCTTTTTTATTTTCAATCCTTTCAGAGATAGGACCTTCTTCTTTTTCAGGTAGAGCAACTTCTTTATTCACTGAATTTGGAATAAATATCAGAAGAAAAAGAACGGACAGTAACAGACCTATGGAAAAATATTTTTTTGTAACTGAATTCATATTGTTAGTTTTTGAGATATAAAAGTTTCCAGTTTGATTGTTTTGCATACTGCGCAATTTGCTCTTCGTGACTTAAAACTGCGGCTGTTTTTGTCCCTTTCTTTAAACTCTCATGGTATTTGTCATTCATAAGTTTTAATGTATGAACGCTTCCTTTATCTATGAGCGGAGCAGAGGGACCATATTTTAATACATTTAGAACTTTTATCTCATAAAGAGAAGTTTCGTTATCTTCGTTTGGTGTAATTTCTACAACCTCGAATTCTACCAAAGCAGTTCCAGGTGCCAAAGGTATTTCTGCTACCGGCATAGCTTTTGATGAAGAATCAGAGGATTTTTTATTGCTGGCACAACTTATAATTAAAGTTGAAGCAAATAAAATAAGAAGGCTCTTTTTCATTTAAATAGATCAATTAATAGTTGGTACAATATTGTAAATTAAAGTAACTATATCAGCATTAATTTTAAATTTTTAGAATTAAAAGGCATTTGAATAAACTATTATTTCAAAAGATAATTGCCCAAACCAGCGATTCACCCATCGGATTGGAGGTATCGCATGCGAATGGTTCATATATTTACACTACGAAAGGAGATCAGTTCTTGGATTTCATCTCCGGTATAGCAGTTAGCAGCTTGGGCCATAATCACCCAAAAGTGATAGATGCTCTACATCAACAAATAGATAAACATCTTCATGTAATGGTTTATGGAGAGTTTATACAAAAGCCGCAGCTTGAATTTGCTGAGCTTTTACTCGATCAACTTCCTAATAAGATGGAGCAAATTTATCTTGTAAATAGTGGTACTGAAGCCAATGAGGGTGCATTAAAACTTGCTAAGAAATATACAGAAAGAACAAAATTTGTAGCTTTTAATAATAGTTATCATGGTGATACTCAAGGATCTTTGAGCGTGACAGGCCGAGATATTTATCGTGATCCATATTTACCATTGCTTCCTGATGTACATTTTACAGATTTTAATTCATCAGAAGCTTTGAAGCTGATCGATGATAAAACTGCGGCGGTCATTTTGGAGCCAATTCAGGGAGAAGGCGGAATCATTCCATCCAAAAAAGTGTGGTTACAATCAATTCGTAAACGATGCGATGAAGTAGGCGCTCTTTTAATTTTTGATGAGATCCAAAGTGGTTTTGGAAGAACAGGCAAACTTTTTGCATTCCAGCATTACAATGTTGTTCCTGATGTATTATGTATCGCTAAGGCAATGGGGGGTGGAATGCCAATTGGCGGATTTATCTCATCGAAAGAAATATTTCAAACGTTTAAATACGATCCTCCATTAAATCATGTAACTACTTTTGGTGGACATCCGGTTAGTTGTGCTGCGGCTCATGCAAATTTGAAAGAATTACTGGAAGGGGACTATCTGAAAAGAGCCAAAGAAATTGAACGGAAAATAAAAGAAAGGCTTAAGGGCAAAGGCATTGTTGAAGTGAGGGGAATAGGAGCTATGCTGGGATTAGAATTGGAATCTCCAGAGTTAACTGAGTCTGTTGTAAATGCGTGCTTTGAGAAAAGCATATTGCTAGGATGGACGCTTCACTCAAATACTTTAGTTAGGTTAGCTCCTCCACTAATAATAACAAACGAGCAAATCGATTTTGTTTGCGACACTATCTTGAAAGCAATAAAAGAATTTAGTTAGGCAGTTGAATTGGAGTTTGAGAATAGAACATTGATGAGGCTTTCGTCATTATATCGCTAGGCTTTGGAACGAAGGGGGAGTTTTATATATCTAGTTACCAAACTAACCCAGCGCTCCGTCATCCTCCGGCGAATGTCAAGGATCCAGATCGTGAATAAGGCTTTTTGGTTTTCAATATAAATCGAGATATCGGGCATACGCAGCGAGATGAAATTAATGAATTAAATTAAAAATAATAGTAAAATGGCAAAAGGTAAAAATCAATACGTTGTACCGACCAAAGATGGTTGGGGCGTAAGAAGTGAAGGGAGTAGTAAACTCACTGCTAAAACAGACACAAAAGCTGAAGCATTAAAAATAGGAACAGGTATTGCTAAAAATCAACAATCAGAATTAACCATACTAAAAAAGGATGGGAAAATTCAAAACAAAAACAGTTTTGGGAACGATCCTAATCCACCTAAAGATAAAAAGCATTAAAATATGATAGACGTTAGTAAACAAACAGTAAAAGTTGAATGTTCTGAATGTAACCGTTCAATAAATGTAACACTTAAGCAAGTTGCAAATGAAGCTTTAATTAAGTGTAAGTGCGGACAAGAAATTCAATTGAAAGATAGCAATGGCACTAACAAAAAAGCCATAAATGACGTGAACAAATCTTTTAAGGATCTTGAAAGAACTTTGAAGAATTTTGGTAAATAACTACTCAACCTCAATTTTATCAATCTCTTTCATCAGTCTGTCCGTTTCAGAAAGGGCAACAATTATTTTTTGATAGTGTAAAATATCATCAAACTCTAATTTCCTTTCCTTGCGGTCTTTGAGCCATTTTTGGGCGGGTTGATAACCACCAATGTAAAACTCCCAAGCGGTTAGTGGAATATTGCCAAAATACTGTTCTTCATTTATCCATATTCTACCCAATTGTTTTTCTTCATCAAATAACTCCCAATCTTTTTTAGCAATTTTAGTTGTGATTACATTATCTCCACCTTTTGGATAACTTGTAATGTAATCTTCTACTTTTGGAGATTCCAATAAATGTATTTGTCTGATTTCTCCACCTAATTTAACCAATTGCCAAAATGTATTTTTGTCTTTTGGATATGGAATTTTCGGAAAATCTATTTTTAAAAATTCTTTGTATTTATTTCGGTAAGTGGGCGAGTGTAATACGGCATAGATATAATCTAACAAATCTATGGGCGCAAATTCCCCTCCTTTGGAGGGGTGTCCGAAGGACGGGGTGGTTTTCTCCCCATAAGTGTTTACAATAAACTGTTCAAGTTCTTGCATAACTACGCCTAAATATTTCTTAATATCGCTTTCTAAAATGCGATATACTTTTAATCCAAAACTTTCAAGAAAAGCTTGTCTTTCTGCATCGTATTCTTGTTTATTGTCGTGGCTATTGCCATCAATTTCAATAATTAAACCTAGTGTTTTAACATAAAAATCCACTATGTAATTTCCAATAATTCGCTGTCTGTCAAAATCTATTTTATGAAATTTTCCTTTGTGAACTTGTTGCCAAAACAAAACTTCTGATAATATCCCTTCTTTACGTTTGTCTTTAGCCAACTGGTTTAACTTAGGGTTATGTGGAAGGTTTTCTGCAAAGTTTCTGTAAATTGATTGGTTGTTAATGTGGGTAAGAACCACCCCACCCGTTGGGCACCCCTCCAAAGGAGGGGAATTTAACTTATTCTTTAAAGGAGGGAGATTTTCTTCTTTCTCGTTTGTAAATGTTAAACTTAATTTCTCTGCAATCTCACTTACAATTTCTTGATTTAGATTTGGTGTTCTTTCTGTTGCTTGCTCAATGGTTTGTTGTCCGTTATTTTCAGGATATAAATAAAGCGGAAATAAATTCACACCACCTCTTCTGAACATATTTGCGTCAACTGGATGTTTGGAAACAGTTGTTAAACACCATTCAATGTTACCAACTGCCAAACCTTGTCTTCCAATTCCCAACAGAATATTTTCTTTCCCTTTAGAATGAGTTATTAATTCACTTCTTGGTCTATCTATAAGGATTCTGTCAAAATATATGTATCTGTTTTCAAAAGGTCTATAACCACATTTGATAATTTCTTTCTTGATGTCTGTTTTTTGAAGTTCAATTTGTGCCTTTTGTATGTTAAAATCACTTGTCGATTTTACACCAAATATTTTTGTGATTGCCTCATCAGATTCAGAGTTAAGGGAAAAATCAGTTAATCGTTTTGTTAAATTGTCTTTATTGATATCAATGCAAAAATCATCTCTATGAGTTTGAAATCCCATAACGTTTGTTCTGAATAATTCAGTTGGATTTATTCCATTGTTATAATCATTGTAAAGTTTTTCGTCAATATCTTTAAATAGATAACTGTTCTTAAATGGTGTAAATGTTTTGAAATCAATTGATTTTAATGAGTTCTCGATTAAGAAATTATATTTTAAATCTCGTTTTCCAAATAGGTCATAATGACAAACCTCTCCTAATTCGTTTGGTTTCTTTTTTCCTGTTTTTACAAAAATATTTATTGAAACTCCTTGTTCTATATCAAAGACATTTACGTCAACTGAGCCATCAGGTGCAGTTTCTTTTTTCTTGTTGTTACCGTGTAAATCAATGGTATAAATCTTATCGTATGTTTTGAGTAAATGCCAACGCATTCCTCTAAAAGTGGGGTTGTCTAAAAATCCGTGTGGATTTATAAAAGCCAAAACTCCGCTTCCGTTTTTTTCAATGAAATGCTGACCATAACGTAAAAATTTTACATAATCATCATTAATAAATTTTGAGTTTTGTTCTTTTAGTTTTTCCTTTCCACCTGGTTCTTTTTTGTAGTCTTGCATTAAATCCATAATCCAATCTCCCTTATTAGCACTTTCTCCGCTATACGGTGGATTTCCAATAATACACATCACAGGCGTATCTCGTTTTATGTGGTTGGCTTCATTTGCTTCACTGCTTAACCAATTGGCAAATAAAGTACCTGTATCTGGGTGGTATTCCTCCAAACTGTTGGTTAAGTAAACTCTTGTCCGTTGGTCTTTTGTAGGCTTAAATCCAGTTTCTTTTAGTAATAAGTCCAATTGCAAATGAGCCATTGCATAACTCGCCATTAGTAATTCAAAACCGTTTAATCGTGGGAGCAAATGATTTTCTACATAACCGCTCCAAATACCTTCTTGTCCTTTAAATTTTTTGTTTACGTGCTTTATTACTTCCGCTAAAAAAGTTCCTGTTCCTGTGGCTGGGTCAAGAATTTGTACTTTGTGTACTTCTTGTTCAACTTGTTTGTAACCCGATTTAAAGTTTTTATCGGGCATTTGAGTTTTTACTTTAATTTTTGTTTTAGAAGTGTCCGCTAAACCTTGTGGCAAATCAAATTCTGTTTTTAAAATATCATCAACAGCACGAACTATAAAATTAACAACAGGAGCAGGAGTGTACCAAACACCCCTTGCTTTTCTTAGTTTTGGGTCATATTCTGCCAAAAAAGTTTCATAAAAATGGATGATTGGGTCTTCCATTTTTGTGGTCTTTCCGTAATTTTTTAGAATTTCTTCAACATTACAGGCTAAAAATATTTCCACCAAATTATCTACAATCCATTTAATTCGGTCGTCAATATCGGGTCCGGCAATGTAACCGAATAGTTTTCTTAAAAATGGATTTGATTTAGGAATTAATTCGGCAGCTTCTTGTCTGCTAAAAGTATCTAAAGTTGGGTCGTGCAAACGAGCTGCAAACATTCCGTAAGCAATCGTTTGAGCATACACGTCTGCAAATCCTTTAGGTGTAATATCGTGAATCAAAATACTTTTAAAGGCAGTCATTTGTTCTTTAAGTGTACTGTCTTCATTGTGAGTTTCATCACTGGTCAAAGCCTTTCCAATGACATCAGAAAGCAGGCGGGCTTTGCCCGCCATCATTTCTGCTAATTTTTTGGAACTTTTTATGTTTTGTCCAATGTGTACACAAAAGTCTTTGATAAGATTTTCAAACCTTGCGAAATTTTGAGGTAAAGCAATAATTCCTTTTTCGGTTATTTCCGCAATGGCAATTTTGGTAATAAATTCTCCATCATTGTATAAATGAAAATCTATGTAATCCGTAAAAATTAGATTGTCTAATGATGCTTTTTATCGGTCAAATTGTTCTTTGTTTACTGATTTCTTTTTTCCTTCAAGGTCTTTGTCTCCAATGTCTTTTGCTTCAATAAATCCTACGGGAATATCTTTTTTGGTCAAGATGTAGTCAGGTGCTCCGCAAGATTGTCTTTTCGGTTCGTTGGTTGCTCTGATTTCAGGAACTAAGCTTTCAATAAGTTGCTGTAAGTCCCCTCTAAAAGTATGCTCCGTTGCATTTCCGAGTTTGTATCTCTGATTTATGTTGTCAATGTATTTTTCTATTGTCATATTTCAATTCTCATTATTCTCGGTGAGCGTTGGCGAAAAACAGCTCTTTTGGTTTTTTCTGCGTTGGCTTTTGTGTCGGCAAAAACCAAATGTGCTATTTCTGTGGCTGGTTTTCAGCCTTGCAGCTAACAAAAGAGTAAAGTGAACTTCATTCACTTTATCCCTATTTCATGTTTAAGTTTTGTTCAGCTTACCACTCAAAACTAACAGAGCAAAATGAATAACTTCTGTTTAATATATAAGTGATAACCCTGCCTGTTCATAAAATTAATACTCTAAAAGTGATTTAAGCCGCTCCTCAAAAACATTCTTCTTCAAAAACTCATCTTCCAACGCTTTGTTAAAAGGAATAGGCATATCCAATGCTCCACATCGAATAACGGGAGCATCCAGTTCTTCAAAACAATGTTCGGAGATCAAGGCAGAGATTTCTGCCATTGGTCCCATAGTGAGTGAAGGTTCTTGTAACAATAACACCCGATGTGTTTTGGCAACAGAAGTTTTAATGGTTTTCAGATCGAGAGGAAGAAGGGTTCTTAAATCTACCACTTCCAGTTCAATGCCGTCTTTTGCTAATTCTTCGGCGGTTTCCAGTGCCCACCAAACGCCCATTCCGTAAGTGACAATAGTGGCATCGCTTCCTTCTCTCCGGACTTTGGCTTTTCCGAGGGGCTCATACACCGCTTTTTCAGCCACATCTTCCCGAATACTTCGGTACAGCTTTTTATGCTCAAAGAACAACACGGGATTTGGATCAAACATGGAACTGTATAACAAATTCTGGGCATCTTCAACAGTAGCAGGAACCACTACTTTCAATCCGGGAATTTGCATAAACCAACCTTCAGGAGATTGAGAATGAAATGGTCCGGCACCAACTCCGCCACCATGTGGTGCACGAATGGTCATGTTTACCGCAGGACTCCATCTATAATGAGATTTTGCAATATTATTCACAATCTGATTAAAACCACACGATATGAAATCCGAGAATTGCATCTCCACCACAGGATTCATTCCGGCATAAGAAAGTCCTAGTGCAGCGCCTAAGGCACCCGATTCTATAATTGGGGTATTGCGTACTCTGTCTGCTCCAAATTGTTCTAAGAAACCTTCCGTGATTTTAAACACTCCGCCGTATTCGGCAATATCCTGTCCCAGAATGATAGTGGAATCATCTTCTTCAAACGCTTGCTTCATTCCGGCTTGAATGGCATCCACAAAACGGCGTTCTACTTTTTTACCATTTGAAGGAGCCGGTTTGGAGGAAGGCGCTTCTGCATACACGGCTCCTAATTCCTTCTCTTTATTAAAAACAGGTTCTTTCGCTTTTAATGCTTTGTCCAGATCTGCTTTAAAAGAGGCTTTAATTTTTTCAATGATTGCTTCCTGTTCCTTTTTATCAGCATATCCTTCTTTGTTCAGGAATTCTTCGAATCTGAGGATAGGATCTTTTTCGGCCCAGTCTTCGAATAAAATATCAGGAACGTAGTGGGTACCGGAGGCTTCTTCATGGCCACGCATTCTGAACGTTCTTGCTTCGATTAATACCGGCTCACCGTTCAACGCTAATTTCCGAGCTTTTCCAATGGTTTCCATCACTTCAAAAATATCATTCCCATCAATATGAAATCCTTTCATTCCATAGCCTTTGGCACGATCAGAAAGTTTCTCGCACGCAAATTGCTCACTGGTTGGGGTAGATAAGCCGTATCCGTTGTTCTCAATCACAAATACAACGGGAAGTTTCCAGACAGCGGCTAAATTCAACGCTTCATGGAAATCGCCTTCACTGGTGGCACCATCGCCACAAAAAGAGAATGTCACAGAATCTTGTTTTCGAATTTTAGCTACCAAAGCGAGTCCGTCAGCCACGGGCATCATGGCAGCGAGATGAGAGATCATTCCCACAATGTTATGTTCGAGCGTTCCGAAGTGAAAAGAACGCTCACGGCCACCGCTGAATCCATCTGCTTTCCCAAACAATTGACAGAAAAGAGGGTAGAAGGGAACTTCGCGGGTAGTAAACACTCCCAGATTTCGGTGCATTGGAAGAATAAAATCTTCTTTTTTACTGGATAAAGTCACGCCTACAGCAACCGCTTCCTGTCCGATTCCTGAGAACCATTTGCTGATTTTATTTTGCCGAAGAAGGTTTAACATCCGTTCTTCGATTTGCCGTGGAAGCAATAATGCTTTGTAAATTTCTAGTGCTCTTTTCCGGGAAATTTTTTTAGAAGTCTTAATCATTGAATTTTTAGAAATATCCTTATCTTGTCAGCTTTGCTAGGTTGATGAACTAGTTGAACTTTTATCAAGTATAACTGTTCATCAATAATAACCAAAGCAGTTAATCCATACTATTAATTTTATTTTTTCAGATTATTGGAAGCACTCGGAAGACAGATCTTAGTTGAATTTTATGATTGTGACAGTTCATCCATAAATGATGTTGAATACATTGAACAAGCGATGTTGAATGCTACAAAAGAAGCTCAGGCTACGATTATATCGCATAATTTCCACAAATTCAGTCCATACGGAGTCAGTGGAGTCGTTGTAATCGCTGAATCTCACGTTGCCATACACACCTGGCCGGAGTACAATTATGCAGCGGTAGATATTTTCACTTGCGGCGATACTATCGACCCATGGATAATTCAAGAATTTTTGAAAGAAGCATTTTCTTCAAAAAATATCTCCAGCATGGAAATGAAACGCGGATTATTTAAAGTTCCACAAGGACAGCGATTACTATTTAAACCTTCAACAGAAACCGTAAAAGAGAATTAAGAAAGAATGAAGTATAAGATGACGATGGTAGAAACCCCGAATGTATATTGTTTAGTATCGGGTGCTGCGGAAGGAAATACAAGATTAAATGCATTTGATAATGCACTGCTTGAAGCCGGAGTTGGGGATACTAACTTGATGAGAATGAGTAGTATTTGTCCGCCGGGAGCTAAAGAAGTAAACCGAAATGAAATTGAACTTCCGGGTGGAGGATTGATCCCGTTAGCTTACGCTCATATCGATTCACAAACTCCTCAAATGTGGATTGCATCAGCCATTGCTGTTGGAATTCCTGAAGATGAAGCACAACCGGGAGTTATCATGGAGTTTGAAGATCACACACGGTTAGAATATGTGGAAACTATTGTGAAGCAAATGGTTGTGGACGCCTTCGAGTACAGAAAAAGAGCTCTTAAAGAAATTAAATTTGTTGGTGTTGAGCATCAGGTTAAAAACTGTGCGGCTACTTTTGCCGCTGCTGTTCTTTGGTACGAAAACTAGATGTAAGACATAAGACTTTAGACATAAGATTTAAGATGTAAGTCATGAGATATAATGTTCAAGATTATAAAAAGTGTGATTAGTATGACGTTTAACAATTTAGTTTGCCAAGTAACCATCTTAAATCTTACGTCTCATGTCTAGCGTCTATAACGAATATTACCACAAAAGAACAGGACTCACGGTTGGTGTGAACAAAGTTTTGTTTTCCGAACAAACTCCGTATCAAAAAGTGGAAGTGTTTGAGACGGATACGTGGGGCAATCTAATGACCATTGATGGAATGGTGATGCTTTCTGAAAAGGACGAATTTGTATATCACGAGATGTTGGCTCATGTGGGAATGTTTGCTCATCCTAATCCTGAAAAAGTATTGATCATTGGTGGAGGAGACGGAGGAACAGCAAGAGAAGTACTGCGACACCCATCCGTGAAAAAAGTTGATATGGTGGAAATTGATGAAGCGGTAGTTCGGGCTTCCAAAGAGTTTTTGCCGGAAGTAGGAGATTGGGAAGATTCCCGACTGAATGTGTTATTTGAAGACGGTATTGCCTTCGTTAAAAATGCAAAAGCTGAATACGATGCGGTTATCATCGACGGATCTGATCCTGTTGGGCCGGCAGAAGGATTGTTTGAAAAAGAGTTTTTTGAATTCTGCCATTCTGCTTTAAAGGAAGATGGAATATTAACAGGGCAAACCGAATCGCCTTGGGTAGCCGAATATCATTCCAGTATAAAACAAGTGTTTGATGCTTTAGGCGAAGTATTTGATCATTCTGCTATGTATCTGGGCTTCATACCATTATATCCTGCGGGAATGTGGAGTTTTGCTTACGCTTCGAAAGGGATAAAGCCAAATGATTCTGCCGTTCTTACCAGAATAGAAAAGGGTGTGACAGAATTTAAAAGCGACCTGAAATATTATAACAAAGACGTACATCAAGCTTCATTTGCTTTACCAAATTTTGTAGCCGAAATTATTAGCTAGACTATTCGTTTGGCCAATATGATCAAATACACCTTCTTACTAATTTTACTTTGCCTTTCTGTAGATGTATTTGCACAAGTTGATACTGTATTCGTTACAAAAAATGCTACCGATTATTCGAGTCTGATAATAAAAGTTAAAGAAGGCGAGACTAAGTTAGAAGCCCTGCAAAAAGATTATATACGTAAAGGTTATTTAGATATTCAAGTTCAGGAAGTCAGTGCAGACTCCTTCATCATATCAAACGACAGAATTTACCGGATTGATGATTTCATTCTAAAAATAGAAGGAGACAGTACCGTCTATAATTTAGAAATTGCAGAAACAGCTTTCTATAATGAGGAAAATATTGATCGAGCTTTAGCACAAGAGTATTACGAATATGTAGATGAAGGCTATTTAAACACTGAAATCGAGATTGCAAAGTTTGAAGTCGATTCTTTGGATCAATCGATTGATATCTTGGCGAATATAAGAAGAGGAGAGTTAGTTAAGGTTTCTTCGATTGTTTTTTCAGGAAACAGGATTAATTCTCAAGACTATCTCACAAAAGTTTCGGGAATGAGAGATTCGCTAATTGCCAGCAAGCAAAATATTAATCGAATAAAACAGAATTTAATCGGAAGTGAGTTATTTGATGAAGTTTCTGATCCCAAAGTATTTCAACAAGATGGAGAGCCTATTTTATTTGTGGCAGTTCAGGAAAGGACGCTCAATCAGCTGGACGGTTTGATTGGTTATGTTCCAGACGCTACCGGAAAGGGACAAATTGTTGGGGATTTGGATGTCTCACTATGGAATGTGCTTAATGATGGAAATGCATTTGAACTCATGTATCAAAGGCTTCGTCCTGAGACCAGCAGGATTCAATTATCAGTGTCACAAGATTGGATCGCAAACATACCGTTAAAAATCGGACTTGATTTCAGTTTATATCAGAATGATTCTACTTATCAAACTCGAAATATTGGCTTATACAGCAGTTATTTAGTTGCTTCAAATTTCAAATTAAATGGGAGAATTTATTCAACAACATCAAATTCCAGCCGGGAAACCGGAGTTCAGCAAGAACCTGACGGAAGTAAACAAGGATCTGATCTTGGTTTCACCTATTCCAGTTTAGACAGGGTAGAAGTTCCTCAGAAAGGAATAAGAATAGATCTTATTTATGGAATAGCGAGTAAAGATATTGATAATGATTCAAGCGTAGCTTTTCGTCAACAGAGGCTTGAAACTAGAATAAATACCTATGTACCCGTATTTAAAAACTCGGTAATAGCTACCAGCATCAATGGTTTTTACGTAATTGGTGATGAATTTACCGAAAGCGATTTAGTTAGATTTGGTGGAGCAAACTCCTTCAGAGGATATGCGGAAGAACAGTTTACAGCTTCAGAGTTGCTTTGGGGAGATGTAGAATATCGATTTTTAACCGATCAAAACTCTTACTTGTTCTTGTTTACAGCTGTAGGGGTCTATAATCGTTCACAGCTGTATTCTGAACCAAATAATAGCTTCACTCAAAATGATTTTCTGTATTCAGGAGGATTCGGGCTCAGCTACAAAACAGCCATCGGCAGATTGAAATTCTCTTATGCACTTTCATCCACAGAAACTTTAGGTAACGGAAAAGTGCATTTTGGGATACGGACGAGTTTGTAGTTATTAAAGCCGCTCATCCCAGAAGTATGGCTCGTTACGAATTAATTGAACCGAGGTAGAAAATTCAGGATGCTCTGTATTAATTGCATAATTATACTCAAATGGTATTACTGTAGAGGGTACTTTTAAAACCAAAGATTGTTTTTGCTGATACCATTCTGAGCCGATTTGTTGCAGTACCGGATATGCGGAACGTTGTCTCCAATTTTTTGGAAGATCACTTTTCTTGATGTGAGTGTATAAATCTTCATTATCTGAGATCGAAATAGTCATTATTGTATATTCCACCAAGTTGAAGTGAGCAGAAGATCGGTTTACCAACAACTCCAGCGATGATAGAGCCCGACTGCTCCCAGCGTAAATAACGTATTCTCCTCTTTTATTACATCTGTTTTCTGCTCCGGATGCTTGTAAGGAGCTTGCATATTTTGAAATGCTAATTCGATATACTTCCATACTTAAACGTTATCGCCAAACTCCATGGCTGTTAAGCGATCGTCAACAAAACGGATACCTGATATTTTATTTAGGTAGGAAAGTGGTGTGGATTTGTCAAAGAAAAAATTTGGTGTGCCAAGCCATTCTTCAAACTGTTTTTGATCTCCAAAAACCTGTACCCCATGGTTAAAAAGCGAGATTAGATGTATTAAGTGCTCCTTTAGGTTTTCCTTAAACTCGGTTTTTTTCGTTTTGTAGTTCTGAAGTGTTCGCGGACTTACATTCAACCAATAAGAAATTTCCTGATCCCCAAAGCTCGTTGATTCCTTCATTAAACGCAGATAATCGTAGTTGATATCCTGAGTTTCCAGAATATAAAGTACATCGGCTTCAGATACTTTAGAAGGGATCTTCCCTTCATTTGATTTGTAGATGGGTTTAGTCTTCATAATAATAGTTTGTTTAATCTCTTACATTAAATCTATGCAATTTTACATAAAGTAAAAAGTATTTTTGCTACAATTTAGCATTCGTGTTTTTCAAAGACTTATAAACGGTAGCATAAATTGTAAATAGTTGAGAGCGAGAAGAAGACATCCTTTGCTCTATCCTCGATTTATCATATATTCAATTCACATTTTAATGCTTATTAAGAAAGACTGAGGGAATGGGCCCGTTGAAGTCTTGGCAACCATCTAACCATAGAAAGGTGCCAAATCCCACTTCGATTTATTTCGAAGAAAAATAAGAGCTTTTTTCTTTCACTCTTTCTCAACAGCTAATCATTTATAGAGTGAATATTCAACAACAATTAGAAGAACGAATTCTGATCCTTGACGGCGCCATGGGAACTATGATCCAGCGGTTCAATTTGGACGAAAAGGACTTTAGAGGTAATTTATTTAAAGATTCTCAGATTGATCTAAAGGGAAATAATGACCTGCTTTCGCTAACCAGGCCAGATGTAATACAGGATATACACGAACAGTATTTACAAGCCGGAGCAGATATAATTGAGACAAATTCATTCAGTGGTACGTCTATCGCACAAGCTGATTATGAACTCCAGCATATTGCGTATGATCTCAATAAAGCATCTGCAGAAGTTGCAAAAAGAGCAACCGATACATTCACTAAGAAAAATCCTGAAAAACCCAGATTTGTTGCCGGTGCAATGGGGCCAACCAATAAAACAGCATCTCTTTCGCCGGATGTTTCAAGCCCGGGTTATCGAGCGATCACTTTTGACCAGCTCGCTGAGGCATACAAAGAGCAAGCGCGAGGTCTTATTGATGGCGGAGTAGATGTTCTGCTCATAGAAACGATTTTTGATACGCTTAATGCTAAAGCAGCTTTGTATGCTATTCAGGAATTGTACGAAGAAATAGGAAAGCAGCTTCCAATTATGATTTCGGGTACGATCACGGATGCAAGTGGAAGAACGCTTTCAGGCCAAACAGTAGAAGCATTTTTGATTTCATTATCTCATGTTCCTTTACTAAGTATAGGATTGAATTGTGCTCTGGGAGCAAAGCAATTACGACCATACATTCGGTCTTTATCCGAGAATTCTAGCACTTTTGTAAGTGCGTATCCGAATGCAGGTTTGCCCAATGAATTTGGAGAATATGACCAAGGTCCCGAAGAAATGGCTAACGAAGTTCGCTCTTATGTTGAAGATGGATTAGTAAATATTTTAGGTGGCTGTTGTGGCACTACACCTGATCATATTAAAGCAATGGTTGATGCTGCAAGCGGAATAAAACCACGTTCCATTCATAAGGTGGAGACGGTTTAATGAAATCACTTCCTTTAAGGCTTAGCGGACTTGAGCCACTTGTTATCACCGAAGATTCTAATTTCGTAAATGTAGGAGAGCGAACAAATGTGACCGGCTCTCGTCGGTTTCTGAATCTTATTAAAGAGAAAGATTATGAAACTGCGTTAAGCGTTGCGTTAGATCAAGTTCAGGGTGGAGCTCAGATCCTGGATGTGAATATGGATGAGGGCATGCTGGAAAGTGCGGAAGAAATGACAAACTTTCTGAATCTCATTGCCTCAGAGCCGGATATTGCCCGTATTCCAATTATGGTGGATTCTTCAAAGTGGTCCGTTATTTTGGCCGGATTGAAAACACTTCAAGGTAAAGGAGTTGTAAACTCGATCAGCCTGAAGGATGGAGAAGAGCAGTTCATCAAAAGAGCAAAAACGGTACGTAGATTTGGTGCAGCTGTTATTTCAATGGCTTTTGATGAAGACGGACAAGCAGATTCCTTTGAACGTAGAATCGTAATTTGTAAACGTTCTTATGATTTATTGGTGCATGAAGTTGGTTTTGATCCTTCCGATGTAATTCTGGATCCAAACATTTTTCCCGTTGCAACCGGAATGGAGGAACACCGAAGAAATGCGTTGGATTATTTTGAAGCCGCGAAATGGATTCGTGAAAATCTGCCCGGAGCACATATTATTGGCGGTGTCAGCAACGTCTCATTTTCTTTTAGAGGAAATAATAAAGTTAGGGAAGCCATGCACAGTGCTTTTTTATATCACGCCATTCAGCATGGAATGGATATGGGAATCGTAAACCCAACGCAGCTGGAAGTGTATTCCGGTATTCCGGAAGATTTGTTGATTGCGGTAGAGGATGTATTGCTGGATAGAAGGGATGATGCCACCGAACGATTGCTGGAAATTGCTGAAAAATATAAAGACTCTGACACTTCAAAAGAAAAAGAAGTGCAGGAATGGCGTTCTGGATCTGTGGAAGAACGTTTGTCGCATTCTTTGATAAAAGGAATTACCGAGTTTATCATAGACGATACGGAAGAAGCTCGGCAGAAATATCAAAGTCCGCTTACAGTAATTGAAGGTCCGTTGATGGATGGCATGAATGTAGTTGGCGATCTCTTTGGCTCGGGTAAAATGTTCTTGCCTCAAGTAGTTAAAAGTGCTCGCGTAATGAAACAAGCTGTGGGCTATTTAACTCCTTATTTAGAAGAAGAAAAGAAGAAAAATAAAGACATTTCAGAGCGACCTAAAGTATTGCTGGCCACAGTAAAAGGAGATGTACATGATATTGGAAAGAATATTGTTGGAGTAGTATTGGCATGCAATAATTTCGATGTAATCGATCTCGGTGTAATGGTTCCAACGGAGAAGATTTTGGATGAAGCTGAAAAGCATAAGGTAGATGTTATTGGGTTAAGTGGATTGATCACACCTTCGCTGGATGAAATGGTTGGAGTTGCCAAAGCCATGAAAAAAAGAGGCATGGATCTTCCTTTAATTATTGGTGGTGCAACTACTTCAAAAATACATACTGCGGTAAAAATTGATCCAAATTATGAGTCGCCGGTAGTTCATATTCTGGATGCATCCAGAGCTGTTACGGTGTGTACTGCTTTGTTGAAAGACACAAAAGCTACGTTTGCATCCGCTGTAAAGACGGAATACTCCAAAATGAGAGACGAACATGCCTCCCGTCATCAAAAGAAGAAATACCTGAGTTTTGAAGACGCTAAGAAGAATGCAACTTCAATCGATTGGTCAACTACCACTATTACGAAGCCTGAGAAAATCGGAGTACAAGTTTTTGATGAAGTGAGTTTAGCGACATTGCGAGAGTTCATTGATTGGTCTCCGTTTTTTAGAACCTGGATGCTAACAGGCAAATATCCGGCTATACTTGAGGACAAAGTTGTAGGAGAACAAGCCAAAGAATTGTTCAAAGATGCCAAAGAATTATTAGGCGAAATTATTTCTAACAATGATATAAAAGCCAAAGGAGTGATTGGATTATTTCCGGCTGTCCGTGATGGGGAAGAGGTGATCGTTTTTGAAGACGAAAAAAGAACGGTTGAAAAGACCCGATTTCATTTTATCCGTCAACAAGCAGAAAAGAGAGCAAATCAGCCAAATTCCAGTTTAGTAGATTACATCGCCCCGAAAGAGACTGAAAAGGACGATTACATTGGTTTTTTTGCTGTTACAACTGGTTTAGGAATTGAAGAACTTCTTAACAAGCATAAAGAGGATGATTATAAAATGATCATGATCAAAGCATTGGCTGATCGTCTTGCCGAAGCTTTTGCCGAATATATGCATTATAAAGTGCGGACGGATTATTGGGGATATTCTAAAGAAGAAAACTTGGATAATGAATCCTTGATTGCGGAAGAATATGTAGGGATAAGACCGGCTCCGGGATATCCCGCTTGTCCCGATCATACGGAAAAAAGAACATTGTTTAGTTTATTGGAAGTAGAAAAGAATGTGGGAATATCGCTTACAGAATCTTGTGCGATGTATCCGGCTTCCTCGGTAAGTGGATTCTATTTCTCTCATCCACAATCACGCTATTTCGGAGTCGGTAAAATTCAAAAAGATCAGATCATTGAGTATGCAGAACGAAAAAATCAAAGTATTGAAGAAACAGAAAAATGGCTATCACCAAACTTGGCTTATGAATGAATGGGGAATTAGGAATAGGTGAATTAGAAATAATGAATATCCAATATCGAATAATTAAGTTTTATAGGGGAATTAGGAATAAAGAATATGAGAATTATGAATAGGCAAATATGTGATCTGATGAAAAATCAGAGAAAATCAGTAGATCAAAAAATCAGCGATCAAATAATCAAATCAGCGATCAAATAATCAAATCAGCGATCAAATCATAAAATCAGCGATCAAATCATAAAATCAGCGATCACAGAATGAAAGTAACGGAATACATTAAGCAGGCAGAAGGGAACACATTATTTAGTTTTGAGGTATTGCCTCCATTAAAAGGGCAGAATATCCAAACGTTATTTGATCATATTGATCCGCTGATGGAATTCAAACCTCCATTTATAGACGTTACGTACCATCGGGAGGAGTACATATACAAAAAGCGAGAGAACGGGCTTTTGGAGCGAAAAACAGTGCGTAAACGTCCCGGCACCGTGGGTATGTGTGCTGCCATTCAAAATCATTATCAAGTGGATGCTGTTCCGCATATTATTTGTGGAGGATTCAGCAAAGAAGAAACCGAAAATGCACTGATTGATCTTAACTTTTTAGGAGTAGATAATGTGTTGGTGTTGCAAGGCGATGTTCGAAAACCAGACCGCCAATTTGAGCCAGAACCCGATGGGCATCATTATGCTTCGGAATTGCTAGGTCAGGTTAAAGACTTAAATCGAGGCATTTATTTGGATGATGATATTGAGAACGCAATGCCTTCAGATTTTTGTATTGGTGTTGCCGGTTATCCGGAGAAACATGAGACGGCTCCAAATATGGAAAGTGATCTGCGTTATTTAAAGAAGAAAGTGGAGGGAGGAGCAGATTATATTGTCACCCAAATGTTCTTTGACAATCAAAAGTATTTCGATTTTGTGAAAGCGTGCAGAAACTTGGAAATAGATATTCCGATCATTCCGGGAATAAAACCGGTTACTACCTTACGACAAATAACCTTGCTGCCTCAGATGTTTAATATTGATTTACCCGAAGCGTTGACCAAAGAGCTAGAGAAATGTACAGACAACGATGCTGCACGACAAGTAGGTACGGAATGGGCTATTTCACAGTCCAAAGAATTGATTGAATTTGGTGTTCCAAGTGTACATTACTATTCAATGGGGAAATCAACTTCCGTGTATGATGTAGCTAAAGAGGTTTTTTAGATAGGGGGAGAGAATAAGCAATTACAAGCTGAGTTTGTTGATGATGAAACGAAAGAAAGAGAAATAAGTAGGAAGCCGTGAAAGGGATTATAGAAAGTTTGGTAGTTAAGATCGGTAGGCTATTTGAAGCAGGAGCTTCCTGTTGTCATTCCGCAGCGGAGCTACGGAACGAGGGTAATTTATACAGCGCTATTTCTTGTGCTGTAAGATTTCTAAAAGTTTTTTAGGGTCTTGCCGGTTATCCCAAAAGGCTGATATTATTATTTGTGTATCTTTGAGCTTATAAAAAATGCTAAAGTTTCCAAGTGAAGCAACTCGAATATCTTTAAAATCAGTTGATTTATAAATAAAAGGGGTTTTAGCTATTTGGTTTGTTCTTTCCGTAACTAAATTCACGAGCTTTTTAGAATAAGAATTGGATTTGGTTCTTTTGACCCAATATTCTAAAATCCCAACGAATTGAAGGTCGGCTGTTCTTGTCCAAACTACATTGCGTTTAGCCATTCGAGATTTCGTTTATCCATAGCTTCTTGAGAAATTAGTTTTCCATTCTCAATATCCTTTTCACTCATTTCTAACATTATTTTCTGCTCGTCAGTTAATTCCACAATTTCCGAGTCAGATACACTTGAAGAAATCAGTTTATCAAGGGCTTCCAAAAAGTCTTTGTTTTTAATAGATAGAATTTTATCTATCAATCCGTTTCTTATTTTATCGACTGTAGTCATCTTACATATTTGTTATGAATTTCAAATATCATAAAAATCTATGAGTTGTCCTAATGTCGAAACGTTTGCTGTTCCAAGTGTACACTACTACTCGATGGGGAAATCAACTTCAGTGTATGATGTAGCTAAAGAAGTTTTTTGAGGGGCGGGAGAGAATAAGCAATTACAAGCTGAGTTTGTTGATGATGAAACGAAAGAAAGAGAAATAAGTAGGAAGCCGTGAAAGGGATTATAGAAAGTTTGGTAGTTAAGATCGGTAGGCTATTTGAAGCAGGAGCTTCCTGTTGTCATTCCGCAGCGGAGCTACGGAACGAGGGTAAGTATTTGTTTTTAATAGATAGAATTTTATCTATCAATCCGTTTCTTATTTTATTGACTGTAGCCATCTTACTTATCTGTTATGGATTTCAAATATCATAAAAATCTATGAGGTGCCCTAATGTTGAAACGTTTGCTATTCATCCTCAACTCGGATTCCGTTATTTCATTACTCCTTTTTTTCTGGAATACAATATGAAGATATTTTTTCAATTTTGCTTTTTTCATTGAATTCATAAATATCAGATGCAGAAATAAAATTCAGTTGTTTTCCATCTCGTTTAAATTCTGCAGTTCCGATTACGATTACTTTATTGTCAGATGCAATTAGTTTATCTGTTTTGAAATCCGTTTGAACAGATTTAAAATATTCCGCTGTCTGCTCGCAATTTTTCGTTACTGCTTTTTTCCCGTTAAAAATGTTTTCGCCAACTACATTCCAAACTATTTCGTCATTTAAATAGTCCATTGATTTGTCAAATTCTCCCTTCGAGAAAAGTTCCGCTATTTCTTTTTTTGAAGATTTCATTTTTTCTATGAAGTTCGATTTTTTTCAAATGTTGCGATAAAGCTAAAATAAGCCTGTACAGCCAATCTGGCGGGAGATGTTGATTTTAGCGGTTGTTATGTTGAGTTTTTGTTGTCTTGCTAGTAAAACTAAAACGTAGTTGGGTAACATCAAATGTTGGTTTCTCCTTTTTCTGTGAGTCTATTTGAGAGCTGAGTGTTGGGAGTAGAGTCCAATCTGAATCGCTGTTCCTAACTGGCTTAGAGCCGGAATAGCGGTCGGAGCAGTTCTGATCTATGTGTTCTTCCTAGGAGCAATAATCGTAGCTCTATATTTACCAATATTTGAGTTGGTGAATGTGGTGGGGTGAAAATTGCCTGTATTCAATAAAGTGCAAATGATTTCCGGTTTCAATCTCAGAAAATTTACCGTCGAGAAGTCGAGAAACAGACTTTATCAAATTATCCCATCTAAACAACAAATGCCTTGCAAAAACAATGTTTTACAAGGCATTCTGTACCGCAGGCCGGACTCGAACCGGCACTCGAATATTATTCGAATTGGATTTTAAGTCCAACGTGTCTACCAATTCCACCACTGCGGCGTGGTCTTTTTGAGCCCCAAATATACGGGTATAGGTTCTTCATCTACAAAAACAATTTCAGATTTTTTGATACGCCTTACATTTGATAAAGTCTGTTAACTCGTATTGATTTTCTAAGTATATCAATTAAGTTCATTATCATTTGTTTAACAAAGATTTATATTATTAACTAACTACTATAAAACTAGCTATGAAGAAATTAAATTTAGTTACGCTGGTTATTTTCTTGTTCGCAAGTACTTTTACGTTGCTTGGCCAGGAAAAATCCATAGTAACATCTACAAATTATAATGCGCTTGAACTGAGAAATGTAAGTACCGGATTTGCTTCAGGTAGAATAGCTGATATTGCTATTCATCCGGAGAATGAAAACACATGGTATGTAGCTGTGGGATCAGGTGGAGTTTGGAAGACTGAAAATGCTTCGAGCACTTGGAAACCTATTTTCGATAATCAATCCTCTTATTCGATCGGTAGTATTACAATAGATCCCAGTACACCATCAACGGTATGGGTTGGAACAGGAGAAAATGTAGGTGGACGTCATGTTGGTTTTGGAGATGGGGTTTATAAAAGTACAGATGATGGAAATTCATGGAAGAATATGGGGCTTAAAGACTCGGAGCATATTTCCACAATTATTGTACATCCTACAAATTCAGATATCGTTTGGGTTGCAGCTCAAGGCCCACTTTGGAAAAAAGGAGGGGAACGTGGGTTGTACATGACAACTGATGGTGGTGAAACTTGGAATAAAACCTTAGGAGATGATGAGTGGACAGGTGTAACGGATATAGTAATTGATCCAAGAGACCCTGATGTTTTGTATGCAGCAACTTGGCAAAGACATCGTACAATAGCAGCTTACTTGGGTGGTGGTCAGGGAAGTGGGCTGCATAAATCTACTGATGGAGGTAAAACTTGGACCGAGTTGAAGAATGGAATCCCTGATCAAAGTTTGGGTAAGATAGGATTAGCCATTTCTCCTCAAAACCCTGACATAGTTTATGCCGCCATAGAGCTTGATCACACTAAAGGCGGATTATTTATGTCTGATAATAATGGAAGTAGTTGGAAGAAGATGTCAGATATGGTATCCGGAGGAACCGGACCACATTATTATCAAGAATTATACGCCTCACCACATCATTTTGGAAGAATTTATTTGATGAATGTAAGAACAATAGTTTCTGATGATCATGGGAAAACCTACCAAAACATATCAGAAAGAAATAAGCATTCCGATAATCATGCATTAGCATTTCGTTCAGATGATGAAGAATACTTGTTGATGGGATCTGATGGTGGAATCTATGAGACTTACGATCACGGAGACAATTGGAGATACATCCCGAATTTACCATTAACACAATACTACAAAGTAGCAGTAGATAATGAGAAGCCATTCTATAATATGTATGGTGGAACTCAGGATAATGGTACACACGAAGGGCCATCCAGAACAGATTTGAATGAAGGCATTAGAAATGCAGATTGGAAGCATATACTTTTTGCTGATGGACATGACACAGCAACAGAACCCGGTAATCCGGATATAGTGTACGGTGAAACACAACAAGGTGGCTTACATAGAATTGATAGAAAAACCGGAGAAGTTGTACTGGTACAACCTCAAGCCAGGGAGGGAGAAGATTTTGAACGGTTTAATTGGGATGCGCCAATTCTAATAAGTCCTCACAGGCCAACCAGATTGTATTTTGCGTCTCAAAGAGTATGGCGATCAGATGATCGTGGTGATAGTTGGACACCAATTTCTGAGGATTTAACTAGAGATCAGGAGCGTATTACTTTGCCTATTATGGGTAAGCAACAGAGTTGGGATAATGCCTGGGATGTAGGTGCTATGTCTAATTATAATACGATTACTTCTCTTGGAGAATCGCCTCTCGCAGAAGGCTTAATTTATGCCGGAACTGACGATGGTATTATTCAGGTTACAGAAAACAATGGCGAAAGCTGGAGCCGAATTAATGTTGGAGATATTAAAGGCATTCCATCAACAGCATTTGTAAATGATATTAGAGCTGATTTATACGATGCCCATACAGTGTACGCAGCTCTAGACAATCATAAGTATGGCGATTTTAAGCCCTATTTAATCAAAAGTACGAATAGAGGTAAGTCCTGGAAGTCTATTTCAGGTAATATTCCTGACAGGCACTTGGTTTGGAGAATGGTTCAAGACCATGAAGACAAAGACCTGCTCTTTGCTGCAACAGAATTTGGTATTTTCTTTACAACGAATGGTGGAAATGAATGGGTTGAACTGGAAGGCGGAGCACCAACAATTTCTTTTCGTGATATAACTATTCAAAGAGAGCATAATGATCTGGTAGTAGCATCATTTGGAAGAGGCTTCTTTGTTTTGGATGATATAAGTCCGTTAAGAAATATTGATGAGGAAACACTAAACAAAGATGCCGTACTTTTTGAAAGTAGGGATGCATTCTGGTACAGACCCAGAAGTGTTGAAATTGATCCGGGAGCTTCTTTCTATACAGCAAAAAACCCTCCTTTAGGAGTTGTATTTACCTATTATCTAAAAGATGGATATTCTACATTAGAGGCAGAAAGAAAAAAAGAAGAACAAGATTTAGATAAAGAAGCTGACGTGCCTTTTCCTGGATGGGATGCTCTCGAAGAAGAAATGAGAGAAGAAAAACCAACCATTAAAATTACTATCAGAGATGAAAATGGTAATATCGTCAATCATGTTGATGGCTCAGCATCCAAAGGAATTCATAGAGTGAACTGGGATATGACCTACATGTCAAAAAATGTAGTTCCTTTAGATAAGCCTAGAGGCGGCGGCGGTTTCTTTGGGGGCGGTTTCCCTGTATTACCGGGGAAATATACAGCAACTTTAGCTGTAGTTGAAGATGGAGAGTATCAAGAATTGTCAGAACCAATAGAATTCAAGCTTGTGCCATTGAGAGAGCCTACACTTGAAAGAGTTGACGATGCAAAGAGACTTGAATTTCAAGACGACTTAATTGCATTCCAAAATAATTTAACTCAATTCTCAAACTCTTTAGAAAAACAAATTGATAGAGTTGATGCAATGAGAAGAGCTGTTGTAAAGGCTACAAATGCCAATGCGAGCTTAATGAAAGAGCTTCATGATGCTCATATAAAGTTGTTAGATTTCAAGGAGCAAATGCAAGGAAGCGAAGCTAAAGATGTTATTGGGGAGAGAAGTAATCCAACTCCCCGCAGCCGTATGTTTACAGGTATAAGAGGTATGTACTCCACACATGGTCCAACTCCATTACATATTGCAACAGTAGAAGCAGGTATAGCAGAGTTTGAAGCTATAAATAATAGTTTTCAGGAGTTTAAAAGCTCAACGCTAACTTCACTTGAGCAAAGAGTTAAAGCAACTGATGCTCCACCTATCGAACAATAGTACATTGAGTCTATTAATTATTAAAGCCTTGTTAACCAAATTAACAAGGCTTTTTTTATTTTGAGAATTTTAATGGCTTTCATTTCTCTGTTTTGTAACTTCTAATGATCAATAAATGAAGAGAATTACGATGATGAAAAAGATTTTTCCTGTTATTATAGGTGTACTTTTTACCACGAGCGCTTTTGCGCAAATAGAGATCGGAGCATCTTATGAGTTAAGAGACGAAGATCCCAAAAATGGATTTGGGGTGCGACTTCAATCAGGAATATTAAAAGGTATTCCGGTAATAAGTTTGGGATTAAGAGCTCACTTTAGCTATTTCAGTGAAACCAATATGGTTGATGAAAATACATTTTCATATGATGAAACCATTGAGAATTACGATTTTGGTTTAGCGGTTTATGGAGGAGTTAAACTAGGACTTTTAGAACCTTATGTAGGCGCAGGATTAGGCTCAGAAACGGTAGATCTGAGTGCAGAGGATTTTTCAAATACTCCTCCTCCGGGGTCAGAACCTAACGAAGAAAATGAGTCTAACATTTATTGGAATACTTTTGTGGGAGCTAAAGTTACTGTTATCCCATTAGTTAAACCATTTGTTGAGTACAGGTTTTCCGGTAGAGATTTAGATATACCTGACCTTAATGATAAAACAGGAAGAATTATTTTCGGTGTTGTACTTAGTTTTTAAATTTAGTTAAATACAAGTGGCGGTTTTGTGTAAGGCATAGCCGCTTTTTTTATAGATATTAAATACCATTTTTTACTCAATATTGAACCATATTCACAGAGCAACAGTTTTAATTAAACGATGAGCAATATCAAAGAAATACTACGAACTGATCTTGATAGTGTAAAGCTGAAGAAAGCTCAAAAACAAGATTTGAAGCAACTGCTAGAGGAGTGTAGAGAATTCATTGGTAAAGTTAATGAAAAGCAGATAGAAAAAGCATTCAAGTTATGCTATTTATCTCATGATGGGATGACAAGAGCATCGGGTGAACCCTTTTATTACCACCCAGTAGAAGTGGCTAAGATTGTGGCTCGTGAAATTAATATTGATGAGGTTTCAGTTATAGCTGCATTGCTTCACGACACCGTAGAAGATACTTCGGTAGAACTTGCGGATATTGAGCATTGGTTTGGAAAAGAAGTGGCGGTAATAATAAATGGTGTTACCAAAATAGAAGGAGTCTTTAAAAGCAGAGATAGCAAACAAGCTGAGACCTTTATGAAGCTGTTGCTATCAATGGCTGAAGATATAAGAGTTGTGTTAATAAAATTTGCTGACCGAATGCACAACATGAGAACGATTCATCATCTAAAAAGAGAGAAACAGTTGAAAATCGCAAATGAAACGATGGATCTGTATGCTCCGTTAGCTCATCGATTTGGTTTGTTTCGAATCAAAAATGAATTAGAAGATCTCTGTTTCAAAACGTTAGATCCAACTTCGTTTAAGTTTGTTGCTCGAAAACTAAAGGAAAAAAAAGAAGCTCGAGAAAAGTTCATAAAGGAATTTATGACTCCGGTTCGGAAGCAATTAAAAGAGCTTAAATTAAATTTTGAGATTAAAGGACGACCTAAGCATATTTATTCTATATACAAGAAAATGCAACGTCAACAGAAGCCTTTTGAAGAAATATATGATCTGTTTGCAATTAGAGTAATACTGGGAGAACCACATACTAAGGAAGATTGCTGGCGTGTATATTCAATTTTTACCGATTGGTACACTCCGATACCAGAACGTTTCAGAGATTTTATTTCAGTTCCAAAAGCAAATGGGTATCAGTCGCTTCATACAACCGTAATTACCAATAAAGGGAAAAAAGTTGAAGTTCAGATTAGAACACAAAAGATGGACGATATCGCTGAAAAAGGTCTTGCAGCCCATTGGAAATACAAAGAGGGCGCTCAGCAAGGTTCAGAAAGTTTGGATAAGTTTGTAAGCTGGGTGCGAGATGTGCTTGATAATCCACGTCCAGATGCTGCTACAGATTTCGTAAAAGATTTTCAGCTTAATCTTTATCAGGATGAATTATACGTATTTACCCCAAAAGGAGAGTTAACTACACTACCAAATGGAGCCACGGCCATAGATTTTGCATTTGATATTCATAGTGAAGTTGGCGAACGCGCTATGGCAGCTAAAGTAAATGGGAAAATGGTTCCTCTTCGCCAAAAGCTTTCAAATGGAGATCAGGTTGAGATTTTAACAAGTAATAAAATAAACTTGAATGTAGATTGGATTGACGATGTGGTAACTCATAAAGCAAAATCCAGAATACGACAGTATATCAAACAAAAGCAGAGAGCAGTAGCTGATGAAGGAAGAGAAGCTTGGCTGAAAAAGACAGCACGAGGAAAACTTGAAGTTAGCGATCAAGAGCTTACAAAATTTGCAAAAAAATTTGATTTTAGCACTACTCAAGATCTTTTTTATGCGATCGGAGTTGAATCATTTAATGTAAATAAGCTTTATAGAGAGGTTAAAAAATATAAGAGTACAGGTAGAATTGAAGAAGAACAGCAAGAATCTTCAAAAGTTACTGAAGAAGAGATTCAGCAGAAATATATCTCTGAAGCACGATCTTTTGGTGATGGAAAATCACTTATTATCAATGGCGAATTAAGTAACATAAAATATTCTTACGCTAATTGTTGTAATCCTATTCCGGGTGATGATGTAATCGGATTTATAAGCAGAACAGGGGATATAAAGATTCATCGCTCCATGTGTAATAATGCACTACATTTAATAAAAACAGAAGAAGAGCGAATAGTAGAAGTGGACTGGGCGAAGAATTTGGAAAATACATTTTTAGGTGCCGTTAAAGTAATTGGTGAAGATCGTGTAGGAATGATTAATGATATCACAGATATACTTTCAAAATCTCTTTTTACAAATATGAAAAGTATTAATGTGAGTAGCGATAGCGGAATGTTTGAAGGTATAATATCTCTTTATGTAGATGGATTACCACACCTAAAAAAAATAATGAAAAGACTAGAAAAAGTTGATGGGGTAAAAAATGTTCTGAGATATGAATAACTTTAACATTATTAATTTTTGAGAATCTATAGTTCTAAGTATATTATCACCAATGATTAAATTTCTCTTAGGTTTCAAAAATAAGCAAAAGTTGAGAGATGCATTAATCAGGAAGGACAATGTGAGAAATTCTCACACTTAATTAAACCAAAAAAAATGATGACATATACTAAACGTGACGTTGTACGTCGAGTTGCAGAAGCACAAGACGAAGCAATGATAACAGCAGAACCATGGGTTGACGCCGTAATTGTCGCTCTTCGCGAGATTATGATGTCTGCAGATACCGAATGCCGAATCGAAATTAGAGATTTTGGCGTTTTAGAGGTTAAAGAAACAAAAGCCAAACCAAAGGCTCGAAATCCAAAAACCAATGAAGTAATTTACGTGCCGGCTCATCGTAAAACACACTTTAAACCAAGCAAATTAATGAAGTCTTTCTTAAGACAGCCTTTAGAAGACTTAAAGAAGAAAAAATAAATAAGTGCAGAATTTTGCACGCTTGATCGGAATTGATGTCGGTAAAAAACGCTACGGACTTGCTCAAACCGATCTTTTAAAAACTATAGCCTCACCAGTGGGGACTTTTTCACCAGATGAGATTATTGATAAAATATCTCAAATAGTGGAAGAGTCTCCTGTTGAGGGATTTATAGTCGGTTGGCCACTTACTCCAAACGGAGAAGAAGGGGATGCTACGCAAATGGTTCAGGAGTTTATAAATCGGCTAAAAAAACTTCATAATGATATTCCCGTGATAAAAATTGACGAGCGATATACGTCAAACCAAGCTAAAGATGTCATGCTTAAAATTGGTATCCCCAAAAAAAAGCGAAGAGAAAAAGAACGTGTGGATAGAATCGCTGCAGCCCTTATCTTACAGACCTATTTAGATTCAAACATATAGTTTTATGTCGATTTTACCCATTTTTACTTATAATGATCAGGTTCTTAGAGAACAAACTGAGCCAATAAATGAATTAACCGATTCCATTACAGAACTCATAAATGATATGTTAGAGACTATGTACAATTCTGATGGCGTTGGCCTTGCCACTCCTCAAATTGGAAAATTTCTGAAGCTATTTGTAATGGACGGCGATCCTATTTTAGAAGAAGGTGAAGAAAAGTACGGAGCATTAGTTTTTATAAATCCTATCATTATTGAAAAAAAAGGAAAGAAAATTCCAATGGATGAGGGATGCTTGAGTATCCCTTATGTTAGAGAAAAGGTATTCCGCCCGGAAACGATTGTAGTTCGTTATAAAGACAAAGATTTTAAAGATCAGGAAAAAGAATTTTCAGGTTGGATGGCTAGAATTATTCAACATGAGGTCGATCATCTTAAAGGGATATTATTTATCGATTATTTGAGTGCATTCAGAAAAAGAATGGTAAAGTCAGATCTGAAAGAAATAGACACAGGTCAGATTGAAGTTGAATATCCAATCGTTCCAAGAGGATAAAAATGAATATTGTTTTTATGGGCTCACCGAACTTTGCACTACCAAGTTTGGAAGCAATACATAATTCTCATCACACTATTAAAGCCGTAGTAAGCAACGTAGATAAAAGACGAGGTAGAGGTTCAGATACAGCGCCAACGCCCGTTAAAGCCAAAGCTGTAGAACTAGGATTGGATGTAATTGAAGTTGAAGATCTGAAATCGAAAGAGTTCGAAGTGCAACTTAAAATGCAAGAAGCAGATCTATTTGTGGTTGTGGCATTCAGAGTATTACCAAAGAATATTCTCGACATTCCCAAAGTTGGCAGTATAAATCTTCACGCATCATTGCTCCCAAAATATAGAGGTGCAGCTCCCATACATTGGGCGGTTATCAATGGAGAAGAAAAAACAGGGTGTACTATTTTCTTTTTGGATGAAAAAGTAGATACCGGAAATATTATCCTACAAAAGGAAATAGCTATTGAGGATGAGGATACTACGGGAGTTGTTTATCAAAAATTGATGGAAGTCGGCAGCGTTCAACTCTTGAATGCCATTAATTTAATCGAAAAAGGGAATTATTCACTACAAACTCAGAACGATTCAAAAGCAACTCCGGCTCCGAAGTTGTTTAACGAAAATACCAGAATTAATTTTGGTAAATCAGCAGCAGATGTACACAATCTCATTCGGGGATTGAATCCTTTTCCGATTGCATGGACAACTCTTGAGGGTGAAAAAGTGAAAATCTTTCGTTCGCAACTAGGGGCTTATGCAAAAATCGATTCCGGAGAACTCATTGAGAAAGAGGGTAAATTATTAGTAGGATGTAAAGACGGAACTCTCGAAATTCTTGAGCTTCAACTTCCCGGTAAAAAAAGAATGAAAGCTAAAGACTTTATTAATGGCTATGAAGTTGAAGGAGTGTTCAAGTAACTCAAATTTTATTAATAAATAATTTGAGAATACACAGGGGTTTTTTATCATCGGGAAAATTTCATCACAACAAATTCAAACATGGATCAACCAGCATTAATATTAGCAGCTAAGTTAGGAGATATATCAGAAGTGACTAAGCTTCTTAAGTCAAAACCGGATTTAAACGAATCAAATTCGAGTGGCGCTACAGCTTTGATTGTTGCAGCTGAAAAAAATCATTTTGAGATAATAAAGTTACTAGCTGAGGCAGGAGCCGATCTTAATTCCGAAACCAAAATGGGAGGAACGGCTCTTAATAAAGCAGCAGAAAATGGTAATATCGAGATGATGCAATTCCTCTTTAAAAAAGGAGTAGAAGTTGGAGATTTAGCTCTGATTGTTGCTGCAAGAAGTGGAAATATTGAAGCGGTTAAGTTGTTGGTTGAAAAAGGCGCAAATGTTGATGCACAACAACGCTGGGGACATACAGCATTAATGTTAGCCGCTAAAAATGGCCATTATGAAGTAGTAAAATTCTTGATCTCAGAAGGAGCTAAGGTAAAGCTTCGGGATAAAAATGATGATACAGCGATGATGATTGCGACCGAAAATGATCAAGAAGATATTGCCATATTATTAAAAAGAGCCGGTGCAGTTACTGAAAAAAAAATTAAAAAAGAAAAACCAGCGCCAATAGAACCTGAAGACATTGATGATGACACCGATGACACCGATGATACCGATGATGACATGATCGATGATTCGGACGTGGATGATCTTGTTTCAGATGATGATGCGCCTGACGAGTTAGAGTTAGACGATTAACTCAAAAAGAGTATCAAGTTCTTGAGTTGTATTGAAAGTATTTGGCGAAATCCTAATAGTTGAATGATTATCAAATGGTCTAAACACCAATCCATGATTATGAAATGCCTTTTTTGCAAATTCAGAAGGCACTTTATTCTTCAATTCGATTACAAATAACGAGCCAGCTAACTCCCAGTTAGTAGGAGAACGCCAAATCGTATTAGCATTTCCGGAAGAAAGATCCATTGCGTATCCCCAGAGCTCTTGAAGTTTCTTCTCTTTTGAGGGTTTATCTATACTGTTTTGAAAATCAATTGCATGGCCGAGCGTAAGAACCTCAGGTAGGTTTCTCGTGCCATAATCTTCAAATTTTCGGGCAGAATCTTTCCATTCTTTTTGCCCCCAGGTAACCCAAATAGGTTCAATTTTATCTTGAATACGTTTGCTGAAATAGGCAACACTTATTCCTTTGGGAGCTTGGACCCATTTATGAGCACTTGTCCCAATTACATCTATATCCAGATCTTTTACATCAATTGGTATCATGCCCATTGTTTGAGCAGTATCAATAGAAATAAACTCTACGCCTCTGCTGCGAGCTAATGCCGTTATTTCCTTTACAGGATGCCTCAATCCAAAGGTGTTATCAATGTGAGGCATTACAATCAGTTTTGTTTTAGAGGAAATATTGGCATCGTACAAATCTACAATTTCCTGTGTTGTAATTGATGCAAGATTCTTGGTTGGGATATCAAAAACCTTAACTTTATACCCTCTTTTTTTAGAATGTATTTGGAAAGGAATACTTGCTCCGGCATGATTCAAATTGCAAAATAAAACTTCATCATTTTGTTTGAGATCAAGTCCCAGAGCAAGAAGATTATACACTTCAGTTGTGTTATGTGGAAAACTAATTTCATCGCTTTCTGCATTCAGGAAATTAGCTACTTTTTGTCTGGTATTCCGGATTGGCTCATCCCATTCACCGCTCCACATATAAAACCACGGATTGGTTTCGTTCATAGAAAGATATTCATTGTGTGCTTTCTGAACTAGTTTCGGGATCGTACCAATGGAACCATGGTTCAAATACTTCACGCTTTTATTTAAAGAATAATCACCAAGAGTTGGTAATCTGCGGTTAGAAAAATCTTCTTTCAATTGTTTGGTAAAAGAAGCTCCAATAGGGGAGATAAGTGAAAGTGCGGAAAGGGAAGTTCCGGCAGTTAAGGTTTTAAGAAAGTCACGCCGTGAAGTATTCATAGTCTACTTTTAAGAAGTTAAAGCTTTTACCAAGGTATTTAAATCTTTTGAATCATTATACACATTGGGAGAAATACGTATGGCATCTCCTCTGTAGGAGACAAAAATATGAGCCTTATCCAGCTTTTCTTTTAGTTCCTGCATAGAATGATTAGCACCTAAACGAATCCCAAATAGGTTAGAAGCTCGATATTCATTTTTCTCAACTAAAAACCCTTTTTCTCTCAGTTTAGAAATTGGTTCTTCAACTAAGTTGTTTAAGTAATCCCGAATGCTATCAGGTTCCCATTTATTTAGTTTTTTTACTGCTTCTAAAAGCATTGGAACTAAAATAAAATTACTGTGCTCACCAACTTCATATCTCAATGCTTTAGGCTGATATTCATTGTTGTAGTTTACAAGATTTGCAAAATTCTCACTCTCGTATCTATTAATCCAGTTTTGTTCTACAGGACTTCCGTTATCAAAAGCCTCGCCATAATAGGCCATTCCAATACTATATGGTCCCATCATAGATTTGTAACCGGCAGCAATTAAGGCATCAGGTTGAATTTCCTCGACATTAAATGGCAGTGCACCAATAGATTGAGTTCCGTCAATTACAAGCCAGGCACCAACTTCTTTTGTTTTTCTACGGATAGATTTCAAGTCAAATATAGTTCCGTCTGCCCAATGGATATGTCCACATGCAACTAACCTGGTAGAATTATCTATTGCTTCCAAAATATGCTGATTCCATATTTCACCTCTGTTTTCAGTGATATTAGGGGCAGAAACCGTTTTGATTGTAGCGCCACTTTTTTCGGCAACTTCCATCCAGGGATAAACATTACTTGGAAACTGTTCTCCGACAATAATAATAGTATCGCCTGAAGAAAGGGAAAGATTCTTAGCTATATTTGCCATCCCATAGGAGACAGAAGGAATGACAACACAACGTTTGGGTTCAGCAGTATGTATAAGTTTGGCGTATTCATTTCTAAGAAGTTCTGATTCATTAAAAAAATCATTTCCTGAAATTGAGTTAGGTCTTCTTTTTCTTTTTAACCCTGTGATACCTGCTTTTTCCACGCTATGCATCAATGGAGACATAAAGGCACAATTCAGGTATGTAATATTTGGGTTTAGATCGAATTCAGATTTCTTACAGAGCATATATTTGTTTTTTTGATGAATATACTTCCTAAGGATTAGAATAGGTGTAAAAGTTAGTTGGAATTGTGATATTAAATGGAACTAACAACCTCAGTTCCCACAAAGTGACGCCCTCGGCAGATATAAGAATATCCCTATTATTGTTAATTAAATGGGGATGTTTTTTTTCTAAAAAGCTTCCGATTACTCGGCTTTTGAACGGTGGTTGGAGAAAGCTCGCCTACACAAACTGTTTTGGCGAGCGTGTGGAATCGGCTTACCATGCACGTGTAATATCATTCCTATTTTTACCACGATTAACACCGGATCTCCATGATGAAGCTATTAGCCTTCGATTTCCATCAGTCGAGCTGAAGTCGACAGATGGAGGAGTTGAATTAGTCTTTAGGGCACTTCGGTTTGACGACTCCGGCTCGTCCAACCGTTTTTAGTTCCACACGTTGAGCAGTGTTCATAGCCGGGAGCTTCCCGCCAATTGGCGAATGCCTTCGGCGTTGTTACTGGAGCCTGTGCTGAGGAAGCTCAGTATCGGCACAAAAGTAAGGCTAAACGACTATCAAGGCAGTATGTTGAATGTGTAAGTTTAATTTCTGGAAGTCTATAGACATTGTAAAATCACCTATTCTGTTGTGTCGGCTCTTCTCCTGATAATGTTTACAACATGGGCGCTTCTGGATTGGGTATAAACATTTTCTCACGTTGAGCTCAGATTATTAATAAAAAAAATCGAATTTAACTTTCTCAGTTTATCTGATGACCGTAATTCTTCGTATTATATAGAGAATCGAAAATAGCTTTTAGATACTTATGGAGATAAGAAGAGCTAGTAAAAGTGACATAAAGGAAATAAATAAGCTAAATGAAGCGGAAGTGCCTCATGTAACGAGTATAAGTGAAAAGGATTGGCTTCATTTATTGGAAATAGCTTCAAACTTTGTTGTTTTGGAACATGAGAGGAATCTGTTAGGATTCATGGTAACAATAAGAGAAAGAGAAAATTATGATAGTTTTAATTACCAATTTTTTGACAACCATTTTGAGAAGTTTGAATATGTCGATCGAATAGTAATCTCAAAGCAATACCAAGGAAAAGGCTTAGGAAGAAAATTGTACGAATATCTTTTCGAGACTAATAAAACCAATGTTGTAACCTGTGAAGTAAATGTTAAGCCTGAAAACCCAAATTCACTCGCCTTTCATAAAAAAATGGGGTTCAAAGAAAAAAGTAAAATGGTAACAAATGGAGGAGAGAAGGTCGTAAGTTTATTGGTTAGACAATCAGACTAGTGTAGTGTCAATATTCAGGTGTCGTAAAACTGTCAGGTTTTAAACTATATGGTTTAGAAAACTACAATAGCCTAAAAATAACGTCGCCTTTCAAGTCAGACAAGGGGTTGCAACCCCTTGTCTGACTTATGGACGTTTTTATTTCTCACTTTCAGCCAAGCATTGAGTTCATCGATCTGTTCCTCCTTCCAATAAATTTGACACAGCTTTTCTAATTCAGGTTAACAGAGCTACGACAATTCATGACTGACGCTACACTAGTGTCGTTTATGGTTAATTGGTATAGTCGTTATTTGGGTCAAATGATGATAATTTGACTCAACTTAACAATTAACCAATAACTTAAAATGAGTTATATGTAAAGCTAATTACCATATTATTGCTATACTTTCATTATGGTAACACCACTAGAAACTTATCTTAGTTCATCAAAAAACTCTTAAAATCACCGTAATTATTATTGAGAGCAATACTTTCTTTAGGCTTGTTCATAAGCTCTGAAACAAAATCAGGATGATTGATTGATTGATCTAACGCTTTCTCAACCGTTGAAATAAATTTACAGTAGTGCGCTGTTTCTAAAAACACTCCTTGTTCTGTGGGTTTCAGAAGTTTTTTTAAAGCATCAAATCCAATAGCCCCATGAGGATCGGTGATATATCCGTTTTGTTGATAACAAGTTCTGATACTTTTTAACGTTTCATTGTCATCCAAAGAAAAACCTGAAAGAATATCGGTAAGAGCTTGGAAGTTTTTATTAACCAGTGCTAAAAGTCTTGGGTAATTGCTGGGGTCACTCACATCCATCGCATTAGAAAGAGTGGATACTGTTTTCTTTGGATCATAGTTCTGATCAACTAAGAATCTTGGAATTGCGTCATTTTGATTAGAAGCAGCAATAAATCTTTTGATGGGAAGTCCCATTTTGTAAGCAAGAATTCCGGCCGTTAAATTACCGTAGTTTCCTGATGGTACAGAGAATACCAGTTCTTTTTTATTCTCAAGTTGTTTAAACGCTTCAAAATAATAAATTGACTGTGGCAACCATCGGGCGATATTAATCGAATTAGCTGAACTTAGATTCAATGTATCATTGATTTCCGAATCCAGAAAAGCTTGCTTTACCATATTTTGGCAATCGTCAAAGGTGCCATTCACTTCCAAAGCTCTGATGTTTCCACCAAAAGTAGTCAGCTGTTTTTCCTGTAGCTCGCTAACTTTTCCGCTTGGATACAAAATGACAACATTAACTCCGGAGACGTTGTAAAATCCGGAAGCTACAGCTCCACCGGTGTCACCTGAAGTAGCTACAAGTATGGTAACCTCTTGATCATTATTTTCATTAAAAAAAGCCAGACATCGAGCCAAAAATCGAGCTCCAACATCTTTAAATGCATAAGTAGGACCATGAAATAACTCAAGACTGTACATGCTATTTTCAAGCTTTTTTAAAGGAATCTCAAAGTTAAAAGCTTCCAAAACTATTTCCTCCAGTTTAGAGTCAGGAATGCTTTCTTTGGTAAAAGGTGCTAATACATGATGTCCAATCTCAGACAGGGAATAGCTTTCAAGATTAGTAAAAAATTCTTCTCCTAAAGAAGGAATTTTTTCAGGGAAATAAAGTCCTTTATCGGCAGGTAAACTATGAATGACTGCATCTCTAAATGAGACGACTTCTACTTTTCTGTTTGTTGAAAAGAATTTCATATAATTTTGCAGCCTTCAGAATTAATTTTTGAAAGATGAAGCATCACTGAAAGATCGATAGAATCACAGAGAGTTTTAATTTTTGCAGAGCATGATTGAGCTTCTTTTTGATCTGTAAATAAAGCAAACATGGAAGGACCGGAGCCTGAAATATTAAATCCAACACATTGATTCTGCATGACGATCTCTTTCACTTTATCATATTCAGGGATTAATTTCTTCCGAACAGGTTCAGCAATTCTATCAGTTATGGATCGGGATAGAAGATCATAGTCTTTGCAATGTAATGCATGTATCAATGCAGCGACATTTCCCCATTGCTCCCGCGCATCAGTTACCGAAAGTGTTTTAGGGAGTATTCCTTTAGCTTCAGCCGTTTTAATTTGAATATCTGGAAAGATGATTAAGACATAAAATTCATCCAGATTTTTAATGCTGAATAACTCAAACGGATCATAGCTTCTTACGGCTTGAAAGCCTCCTAACAAAGAAGGTGCAACATTATCCGCATGATAACATTTAGAAGCAAATGCTTCTCCATCAAGGGCAAAGGGGAGAAGCTCTGTTTTTGAAAATGGGTTATTAAGTAATTCATTTACCCCGAAAACAGCTCCCGCAGCGCTTGAAGCACTACTGCCCAATCCACTTCCGGGTTGGAACATTTTCTCAATTTGAATGTCAAATCCCTGAGCTGAATTTAAGCTATCTAGCAAAGATTGGATGGCAATCCCTGCAACATTTTCTGTTGGATTGGTTGATATCTCTGCACCAATTGTAGGAAGGATATTTAGTTTATTATCAGCTCTTTTGGTTAGAGTAATTATATCGCCAAGTTCTTCAATCGCAAAACCAAAAGTATCGTAACCCGGGCCAACATTTGCGACAGAAGCTGGTGCAAAAACTTTTACAGTATCCATTATAAATCAGATTGAGCAATTCTAAGTACATCAGCAAAAATTCCCGATGCTGTAACTTCAGCACCTGCTCCGGCGCCTTTAATAACCATTGGCTGTTCTTTATATCTGTTGGTGTAAAACAGAACGATATTATCTTTTCCTTCCAAATTGTAAAAAGGATGAGTGGAATCAATTTCTTCTAATTTTACAGATCCTTTTCCATCTTTAAAAGTGGCTACAACTTTCAATCGTGCATTGTTTTTCTGAGCATTTTCATACAAGCTTTTAAAATGATTTTCTTCTTGTTCAACTTTATCATAGAAATCTTCTAAAGAAGAAGCATCCAGACAACTTTGCGGGATAAATGATTCAAGCTGAATGTCATCATACTCAAACTGATAACCACTTTCCCGAATCAGGATAAGAATTTTACGCTTCACATCAGAACCAAAAAGATCCAATCGGGGATCAGGTTCGGTATAGCCTAATTCTTTTGCTTTTTTGATTACATCCACAAATTTAGTTGTTCCGTCATATTCGTTGAATAGAAAAACCAATGTTCCTGACAAAACCGCTTCAATTTGATTGACTTGGTCACCGCTGCGAATAAGATCATTAAGTGTAGAGATTACTGGTAATCCGGCACAAACATTGGTTTCAAAAAGGAACTTACTTCCAAATTTTTTGCTGGAGGCTTTTAAGTTTATATAATCAGGATAAGGTGCTGTAGCAGCAATTTTATTTGGAGTTACTACCGAGATACTTTTCTGCAAAATGTTATCATAAACGGAAGCTATTTGTTCGGAAGCAGTAATATCGATAAAAATACTATTCCGCAGGTTCATAGAGTACATTTTTTTCAAAAACTCTTCTTTAGAAAACTTTGCACCTTTAGCTAAAGCGCTTTCCCATTTAGATAATCTGATCCCATCTTTGTGGAACTGCATTTGTCGGGAGTTTGCAATACCGATAATTTTGATATTGAGTTGATGGTGCTTTTTTAGAAATGAGAATTGTTGAATTAATTGCTTGATAAATGCTTTCCCGACATTACCGGTACCGATGATATATAAATTGACTCGTCTGGTAACGGAGTGGAAAAAACTTTCATGCAGAACATTAAGTGCTTTGTCCAGATCTTCTCTTAAAATTACAGCAGAGATATTTCTTTCCGAAGAACCCTGAGCAATAGCTTTTAAGCTTACTCCATTTTTCCCTAATACATTGAACATTTGACCACTTACGCCCACTTGATTTTTCATATTTGAACCAACCAGAGCAATAATAGAGAGGTGATTTTCAACTTCAATAGGATCAATTTTATTAGCTTTAATCTGCTCATCAAATTCAACGGCGAGTACAGTCGATGCTTTTTTTGCATCTTTAGAATCAATTCCTACACTTATAGAATGTTCGGAACTCGATTGCGTAATTAAAATGACATTAATTTTTGCTGATGAAAGAGCTTTGAACAAACGAGAGGAGAATCTTGGAATTCCCACCATGCTGCTTCCACTAAGTGTAACCAAAGAAACAGCTTTGATGCTGGAAATACCGCGAATAAGTTCCTTGTTTTCGTCCCATTCTTTGGTAATTAAAGTTCCGTTATGTTCAGGATTGAATGTATTCTTGATCCTGATAGGAATTCCTTTACTTAAAGCAGGTTGGATACTTGGTGGATAAATAACCTTTGCCCCAAAATGAGAAAGCTCAAGTGCTTCTTCGTATGAAACATGATCAATGAATCTTGAATTTTTTACAATTCTTGGATCGGCGGTCATCAAACCGTCCACATCTGTCCAAATTTCAAATTCTTCCACATCTAAAGCGGCAGCGAGAATAGCAGCGGTGTAATCTGATCCGCCTCTTCCCAAGGTTGTAGTAACTTGCTCTTTATTGGAAGCAACAAAACCGGGAAAGAGATTTACGTTAGAAAATGATTTCTTTGCTTTTTTAATACGCTTATTCGTCTCTTTAAAATCAACATTAGCGTATCCAAAATTGTCGTCTGTAATGATGATAGAACGACTATCTATCAGGCTTATATCCAGTTTTTGAGCTTTAAAAAAGTCGTGAATAATAAGAGAAGAAAGGCGTTCTCCAATACTTAATATATAGTCAAAACTCCTCGGAGTAAGTTCTTTTATAAGTTCTACACCTTTACAAATATCCTCAAGCTCTTTGATGATTTTATAAAAGTTTTTGGACGGATTTTTCTTAGTAAGATTTTTGTAAAGATTTTCGTGCTGAGTAACTAAGTTGGTAAATAATTTCAAATAGCGGTCATCAGCATGTGCTGCCAGTTCTCCAATTTTAACCAATTGATCGGTAACCCCACCAACTGCAGAAGTAACCATCACCACTTGCTTTGTTTCTTCACTTCCAACAATCTTAGCTACTTTACGAATTGCATCTTCGCTACCAACCGATGTGCCGCCAAACTTTACTATTTTCATTCTGAATTTTTTCTCTGTGTAACTGTCATTTTTAAATAAGTTTAAATGAGGTAACTAAATAAATCAGGCTTTTCATTTAAATATTCACCATAGAAATTATGCTTTTTCATCTTCTTAATTAAGGGAATCAGATCTTTTTCGGTTTTTAATTCAATACCCACCAAAGCCGGACCTTTTTCGCGCGAAGTTTTTTTAGTGTATTCAAAATGAACGATGTCATCATTTTCGCCAAGTACTTCAGCTACAAATTCTTTTAAAGCTCCTGCACGTTGAGGGAAGCGAACTATGAAATAGTGCATTAATCCTTCATACAACAAAGATCGCTCACGTATTTCTTCTGTTCTTGTAATATCATTATTACTGCCTGATAGTACACAAACTACATTTTTTCCTTTGATCTGTTCTTTGTATTCATCCAATACGGCAACAGATAAAGCACCTGCCGGTTCAAGAACAATTCCGTTTTCATTATACATACTTATAATCGTGGAGCACAATTTCCCTTCATCAACCAAGGCCATCTCATCAAGAAGTTCAGAACATATTTCAAAATTCAATTCTCCAACTTGTTGAACTGCAGCTCCATCCACAAATTTGTCTATTGAGTCCAATTCAATTCTCTTTTTTTGATGAATTGATTCGTACATAGCAGGGGCACCAGCCGGTTCTACGCCAATAATGTTGGTTTTGGGACTTAGTGCTTTAATGATCGTTGATACTCCGGATGCTAAGCCGCCTCCGCCAACCGGTAAAAATAGATAATCGATATCGAAATCAGCTTGTTCATAAAGTTCAAGACCTAAGGTCGCTTGTCCTTCAATCACTTTTTTATCGTCAAAAGGATGCACAAATGAGGCGTTTTTTTTAATACAATATTGTTGAGCAAGATGAGAAGAATCATCAAAAGTATCTCCTTTGATGATTACCTCTACCATATCTTTGCCAAACATTTTAACCTGTTCTATTTTTTGCTTGGGAGTTGTTGCAGGCATAAAAATTACGCCATGCACTCCAAGTTTATAACATGAAAGAGCTACACCTTGAGCATGATTACCAGCACTTGCACAAACAACACCATGTTTTAACTTCTGAGGTTTTATGGACTGAATTTTATTGTAGGCTCCCCGAATTTTGTAAGAACGTACAATCTGAGTGTCTTCTCTTTTTAGATAAATATTGGATTTATATCTATCAGAAAGCGAGAAACTTCTTTGAAGTGGAGTATCATAAATAACTCCGCGCAGAACTTCCTTTGCATGTTGAATATCTTGCAAGCGAGGTTTGTAGGAAGTTTTCAATTCCATATCAGCTATTCTCGGGGCGTAAAGTCCGAACAGTTGCTCCGGCTTTCCACATTTCTGATTCACGGAGCTCAGCAAGTTCTACTTCAAGCTTAGCTCGGTAATCCGATTTACTGTTCGAGTCGATAGAACGTTGAGCTTCACGTCCGGCAGCAACTTCAGAATAGAGTTCTTCAAAAACAGGTTTAGAAGCATCACGGAATTTTTTCCACCAATCGAGTGCTCCACGTTGTGCTGTTGTAGAACAATTGGCATACATCCAATCCATTCCATTTTCAGCAACAAGTGGCATTAGAGATTGTGTGAGTTCCTCGACTGTTTCATTGAACGCCTCGGAAGGGGAGTGGCCATTAGAACGCAACACTTCATATTGAGCTGCAAAAATTCCTTGAATGGCTCCCATCAAAGTTCCACGCTCTCCGGTTAAATCACTGAATACTTCTTTTCGGAAATCAGTTTTGAAGAGATAGCCTGAACCAACTCCAATCCCGAGTGCTGAAACTCGTTCTTTAGCTTTTCCGGTGGCATCCTGAAAGATGGCGTAGCTCGAATTTAATCCACGGCCTTCCAGAAACATTCTGCGTAAAGAAGTCCCGGAACCCTTTGGGGCAACAAGAATTACATCCACATCTTCGGGAGGAATAATGTTTGTTCGTTCTTTGTAGGTGATTCCAAAACCGTGCGAAAAATAAAGTGCTTTGCCTTTTGTGAGATATTTTTTCACGGTTGGCCACACTGCTATTTGTCCCGCATCCGAAAGCAGATATTGCAGAATTGTTCCTTTTTCACAGGCTTCTTCTAGTTCAAATAACGTTGATCCGGGAACCCATCCGTCTTCAACAGCTTTATCCCAGGATTTAGAATTTTTACGTTGACCAACAATAACATTGAACCCATTATCTTTAAGATTCAGAGCTTGTCCCGGGCCTTGAACTCCATATCCTAAAACAGCAATAGTTTCCTTCTCAAGAACTTTTAACGCCTTTTTTAGAGGGAATTCGTCCCTTGTTATTACTTCTTCTTCTACTCCACCAAAATTTAAAACAGCCATTATGTGTAATTATATTTATGATTTATTTTTTTGAAAAATCTTAGGTAGTCATTTTCTTTACTTCTTCACCAATTCCAAATTCCTCTCTGGAAACAGCAATACGACCGGAACGCACAAATTCATTTATTCCAAAGGGTTCCAGATCGTCAAAAAGAGCTTTTGTTTCTCGGCGAAAGCCGGATTTCTCGATCACAACAAAGTTTTTTTCGATAGTGAGGAACCGTGCATTATGCTGGCGTACAATACGTTCTATTTCAAGTCCGTCAGTTAAAGATTCGGTAGGGATTTTATACAAAGCTAATTCTTGTTGAACCACTTCTTTGTTTTTGTAATAAACTGCTTTTAAAACCTCTACCTGTTTTTCAATTTGTTTCACAATTTTAGCAACTATTTCTTCCGTTTCGGTGATGGCAATAGTATATCTATGAATACCGTCTCTTTCGCTGTCAGAAGCTGTAATGCTTTCAATATTTACTTTTCGCTTTGTAAAAATAATGCTTATACGATGTAGTAACCCTACATGGTTTTCAGTGTAAACAGTGATTGTAAATTCTTGTTTTTCCATATCTATCACTCCAATCTAATTTCAGAAACTCCGGCTCCACTTGGAACCATTGGGAATACATTGTTCTCTTTTCCAACCATTACTTCCAGAAAATAAGCGCCATCATATTCTAAGAACTCTTTGATGGCAGGTTCCAGCAACGATCTTTCACTTACTTTCTCCGTTGGAATATGAAATCCTCTTACAATAGTCTGAAAATCAGGATTAATCATTTCTGTGGCTGAATACCGTTTGTCGAAAAACAATTGCTGCCATTGGCGAACCATTCCCAAAAATTCGTTATTAAGTAACAGCACTTTTACTTTCGCTTTGGTTTGATAAATAGTTGCTAATTCCTGTATGGTCATCTGAAATCCACCATCGCCAATAACTGCAATTACGGTTCTGTCCAGAGCACCAAGTTTTGCTCCGATGGCTGCTGGCAAACCAAATCCCATTGTTCCAAGCCCACCGGATGTGATATTACTTTTAGATTTTGAAAACTTAGCATATCTGCAAGCCACCATTTGATGTTGACCAACATCCGTAACAATGACAGCATCACCGCCGGTATATTTATTAATGATGTGGATGACTTCACCCATAGTTAAAACTTCAGAACCAGGATTTAGTTCTTCATCAATAACTTTTTCATGTTCAATTTCTGTGCATTCGTTAAATCGATGCAGCCATTGTTCATGGCTGTTTGCTTTCACTTTTTCCGTAAGTAGGGGAAGAGTAGTTTTTACATCCCCTAAGACCGGAATAGCTGCTTTCACATTTTTATCAATTTCGGCGGGATCAATTTCTAAATGAATGACTTTAGCCTGTTTAGCATATTTATCTAAATTTCCGGTAACGCGGTCATCAAAACGCATTCCAACAGCAATTAAAACATCACATTCGTTGGTTAACAAATTAGGCCCGTAATTGCCGTGCATGCCTAGCATTCCAACATTTAACGGATGATCTGTTTCCAGAGCAGATAGCCCCAGAATTGTCCAGGCAGATGGGATTCCTGTTTTTTCAATGAAAGTTTTGAACTCTTGCTCGGCATTAGCCAAAATCACACCTTGACCAAAAAGTACAAAAGGTCTTTCAGCTTGATTGATCAGTTCCGCAGCTTTCTCAATATTCGAAAGATCTAATTCAGGTTTTGGTTTATAGCTCCGAACCTGAGTGCACTTTTCATACTCAAAATCCAGCATTTGAAATTGAGCATCTTTTGTAATGTCGATAAGAACAGGGCCGGGTCTGCCGGATTTAGCTATATAAAATGCTTTAGCCAATGCTCCGGGAATTTCGGAAGCTTCAGTTACCTGATAATTCCATTTCGTAACCGGCATTGATATTCCGATAATATCTGTCTCTTGGAAAGCATCACTTCCTAACAAGGAAGAAGGAACTTGTCCGGTAATACATACCAAAGGCGTAGAATCAATTTGTGCGTCTGCAATTCCGGTAATTAAGTTAGTAGCTCCCGGTCCGGATGTAGCTAAACAAACTCCGGGTTTTCCTGATACACGAGCGTAACCTTGAGCAGCATGGATGGCGCCTTGTTCATGACGAGCCAGCACATGATGTATGCTTTCCTGCTCATCATATAAAGAATCATAAACCGGCATAATAGCACCACCGGGATAGCCAAATACAACATTAATTTGTTCCTGAAGCAGGATTTTAACGACTGCTTCAGCCCCGGAAATATGTAGCTTTTCTTTATTTGATTTTGGTTTTGTAATGGATTCTGTTTCCATAATATTACTTCGATGAGTGAATGAGATTCGTTAAAATTCGTCAGTTACGCAGCCTTTTGAAGCTGATGAAACTGTTCGGGCATATTTATAAAGTTGTCCTGATTTTTCCTTGAGTGGAGGAGTTTTCCATTCTTTTTTTCTTGAGGTTAATTCTTCATCAGTGAGATCGACTTCTATTGTTCTTTTTTCTGCATCAATGTGGATAGTGTCGCCATTCTTGATCAAAGCAATATTTCCACCTGTTTGAGCTTCCGGTGTTACATGCCCTACAACAAATCCGTGCGAGCCACCTGAAAATCTTCCATCAGTTATTAGCGCCACCTCTTTTCCAAGTCCGGCACCCATAATTGCGGAAGTTGGTTTCAACATTTCGGGCATTCCGGGGCCGCCTTTTGGGCCAACATATCGAATCACAACTACATCACCTTTTTGAATTAATTCTTTACTGATTCCTTCATTTGCTTCTTCTTCGCTATCAAAAACTCTTGCAGTTCCCGAAAAAGACAATCCTTCTTTTCCTGTGATCTTGGCTACGGAGCCTTCAGGTGCAATATTTCCAAATAAAATCTGAATATGACCTTTTTCTTTGATGGGTTTTTCAACAGGTTGAACAACCGATTGTTCGTCAGTAAATCCTTTCACACTTTCAAGATTTTCTGCAATAGTTTTTCCTGTAACTGTCATGCAATCGCCGTAAAGCAGATCTTTTTGAAGCATGTATTTCATTACAGCGGGAATACCTCCAATTTCATGAAGATCTTCCATAACATGAACTCCGCTTGGTTTTAGATTTCCCAAATATGGAGTTTCATCACTTATTTTTTGAAAATCTTTTAGTGTAAAATCAATGTTGGCTGCTCGTGCAATTGCCAATAAATGAAGAACCGCATTAGTTGAACCTCCCAATACAGTAACAACTCTAAAAGCATTTTCGAGGGATCTTTTGGTAAGAATATCTTTGGGTTTCAGATCCAACTCGAGTAAATTTTTTAAATGCACTCCTATTTCTTCACATTCAATTACCTTTTTGCTGTTTGTTGCAGGATTTGAAGCATTGAACGGAATACTAAGTCCCATAGCTTCTACAGCTGATGCCATCGTGTTTGCGGTGTACATTCCTCCACAAGCTCCCGCACCGGGACATGCGTTTTCAACTATATCTTTGAATTCTTGTTCATCGATGGCTCCGGCAACTTTTTGTCCCCACGCTTCAAAAGCAGAAACAACGTCAAGCTTTTTTCCTGCGTGATGTCCCGGGGCAATAGTTCCACCATAAACCATTATTGAAGGACGATTTACCCGAAGCATCGCCATGATTGCTCCCGGCATATTTTTATCACAACCTACAATAGCTACAAAGCCGTCATAGCTCATTCCTTTTACTACAGATTCCATAGAATCAGCAATAAGATCACGAGAGGGGAGTGAGTAGCGCATTCCCGGTGTTCCCATCGAAATTCCGTCACTAATTCCAATCGTATTAAATATTAATCCGGTTAGATCTTTTGCTTCAATTCCTCTTTTAATATGAACCGCCAGATCGTTGAGATGCATATTACAAGGATTGCCTTCAAAACCCGTACTCGCAATTCCGATCATTGGTTTTTTAAGATCTTCGTTACTTAAGCCGATGGCATGTAACATGGCTTGGGCTGCGGGTTGAGATCCGTCTTGGGTAATTAATTTACTGTGTTTGTTAAGTTCTTTCATTTATAAGTAGCAAAAAAAAAGCCTTCCGTTTTAGGGAAGGCTTTAAGTAGAGTATTAAATCTATATCACATTCCCGTTTGGCTATTTGAACCAATGTTCACAATAATGACTGGAATTATAATTGTAGATGTAGAGATCATTTTAATTTATTTCTTTTGCTAAAGAAATGCCTATTTCGATCAAATTTCAAAGATTTGAGGTACAAAGAATTCAACAAAGTGGGATGTTCAAAGCTTTCTTAGCTACGAATGTTTTGCTGAAATTTATATTTAATGACCTCCTGAACAGGTTTTTCATCGATTTTAGATTCTAACCATGATACGATGTCCAAGTATAAAAATGGACGTTTTTGATAAGGCATTTCACTTATTTCAAGAAGCCGATCTCGTAATTTTTTGAAAGCGAATTTAACTTCGCCTTGTTTATATCCGCCTATATTGCGGATAAATTTTAGAATTTCTTCCTGGACTAAATTCAGATCGTTCATCTTTCTGATGAATCTATACACAGAACGAACCTGATACTCAACATGGGTTTGGTTGCCAAGTTCATAATGAGCAATAAGGTTGAGTATTCTCGCAAAACAGTGAATGTCTTCGCGAAGGCGAGGATCAGGATAGTTAATGATCTTATTTAAATAATCAATACAATGCTCAAACTCACCGGCGCCAAAATATAAACAAGCAATTTTATAATAGAATATAAGAACACGGTGAGGATCTACTTGTCCGGAGTATTTCTCTAACTCTTTATTGAGAGGAGGAATTAGTTTGAGCCCTTCAGTAAAAGATCCATTTAAATAATGAGCATTTATTTTAGAAGTATAGGAATACATGAATCCTAAAATCTGAAGATTCTCATTCGATTTGGAAGGAGGATTTTTCAAAAACTCATCCAACTCTTTAATTTCTTCTTCATGCTTTTTGTGATGACCTAATATGAAGAGAGCTTCCAGCAGTACATGCATTCCCTTTAAATACCAAATAGGTTCTAATTTAAACATTTCGGGATTATCTCTGAACAAATGCACCCATTTATATGCATATCGATATTGAAGTAAAAAATCCTGAGTGATTAAACTATACCATGCATACGAAACATTGAGATAATGCTTTCCAAAAAAGTCCAGATTATAAGTATCAATGGGGGAAAGTGATTTTTGAAAGAACGATGAGATATTTTCATAATCTTTTTGGTCTCTGACATGACCTGCTTTTATATAGATTCCATATAATCGCAAAGCAAGATTAGAAAGCTTGTTGTAGCTATCAAGTGATTCTAACGTTTCATCAGCTTGTTCAATAAGCTGATCGGCACGGTTGCGTAAACTTCTTGTGATATACTGCGATTCAATAATTTTTTCAAAAACAAGTACATCATATTTAATATTTGAGCGGTGATTTTGAATGGCTGTTTCTTTAGTCTTTTCGAGAATTTTAAGGCTCTGTTTGTACAACCCTTTATTATAAAGAATACGAGCATAATCGATCTGTTCTCTTAATTGGATATCAATACTGTGATTGATGGTAATCAAGCGTAAGCTCACAAGGATCTGTTTATACAAATGAGCTTTTAGATTTGAAAGTTGGCGTTTTTTTATGCCTTTAACTTTTTTGATAATTTGGTCTTCATCGTAGCCAGTCGCTTTATCCAGCGCATCAAAAAGCTGAATAAACTTCGCATCTTCATTACTCGTTCGAGTAGCATAGATCTTAAATCCTCGTTTTTCAGCTTTAGTAAGCGATTTTATCAACTGATATAAGTGATCATTTGGCTGGTTAGACATAGTAGTGAATGAACGCTTTAAAAATACTTAATGAATTGTTTATTATGTTTTTAGATCTGTCAACAATGTGATTGGATATCGTAACCAAACCATAATTTAGTTTCTAAAAGGTCAGTGATGACAATACTTTTATCTGAAATAAAAGAGTCTTTATAAATAAAGAAGCTAATCTGATTCTAAATTAGTAATCGTAAGCGTAATGGCAAACAAACGAATTCAAATTTTTGACACAACATTAAGAGACGGAGAACAAGTACCGGGCTGTCAACTTAATACCAACGAAAAAATTGAAATTGCCAAAGCATTAGAAGCGCTTGGAGTGGATGTAATGGAAGTTGGATTTCCCATTTCAAGCCCGGGAGATTTCGAGTCGGTTCAGCAAATTGCAAAGATCATTACAAAATCTACAGTTTGCGCATTATCAAGAGCTGTGGAAAAAGATATAAAAGTAGCAGCTGAAGCTATCAAAGATGCTAAGCTGCCAAGAATACATACCGGAATAGGAACATCAGACAGCCACGTATTTGACAAGCTAAAAACCACCAGAGAAGACGTAATTGAACGAGGAGTTGCGGCTGTAAAATACGCTAAAACATTTGTCGAAGATGTGGAATTTTATGCTGAAGATGCCGGTAGAACAGACAATGAGTTTCTTGCAAAAGTAATGGAAAACGTAATTAAAGCCGGTGCTACCGTAGTTAATATCCCTGATACTACCGGTTACTGTATGCCATGTGATTATGGAGAAAAGATTAAATATCTCTACGAAAATGTGAAAGGAATCGAACATGTCACGATCTCTACACACTGCCATAATGATTTAGGAATGGCAACAGCAAATTCAATATCGGGTGTTGTTCATGGAGCTACACAAATTGAGTGTACAATGAACGGAATCGGAGAACGAGCCGGAAATGCATCCCTTGAAGAAGTGGTGATGATTTTACGTCAACAAAAAAAACTAAACTTTGATACAGGTATCAATACTCGATTGTTGAAATCTGTAAGTGAGTTAGTCTCTGAAAAAATGCGAATGCCTGTACAACCGAATAAAGCTATTGTTGGAGCGAATGCATTTGCACACTCTTCGGGAATTCATCAAGATGGGGTTATAAAAAATCGAGAAACGTATGAAATTATTGATCCCGAAGAAGTTGGTGTTGGCGAATCTTCGATTGTTTTAACAGCAAGAAGTGGTAGAGCTGCGCTTAGATTCAGAGGAGAGCGACTAGGATTCAAAGTCAGCACAGAAGAACTTCAAAACAGATACGAAGAATTCTTACATGTAGCTGATTCAAAGAAAATCGTTGAAGATCAGGACTTGATACAACTTTTCTCGCAAACTTCATCATCTCTAACTGCTTGATATAATTTATGGGAAAGACGCTGTTTGAAAAAGTTTGGGATCGCCATATCGTTGAAAAGGTAGAAGGTGATCAGGAAATATTATACATCGATCGGCATTTTATTCACGAAGTTACCAGTCCACAAGCTTTTGAAGGATTAAGGCAACGAGGTATTCAGCTATTCAGAAAAGAAAAGATCGTTGCAACGGCAGATCATAATGTACCGACCAAAGATCAGCATCTTCCAATTAAAGATGTGCTTTCAAAATTTCAGGTGGATACACTCATCGAAAACTGCAAGAACTTTGGAATTGAATTATTTGGATTAGGACATCCGAATCAAGGAATTGTACATGTAATTGGACCTGAGCTTGGAGTTACAAAACCGGGTATGACTATTGTTTGTGGAGACAGCCACACGTCAACTCACGGAGCATTCGGTGCAATAGCTTTTGGAATCGGAACATCTCAGGTAGAGCAAGTGATGGCAACGCAATGTCTGCTTTTGCAACGCCCAAAGACGATGAGAATCAATGTTGAAGGAACTTTGAGTAAAGGAGTGCTTTCTAAAGACATTATTTTATATATCATTTCAAAGCTTTCAACATCGGGTGGGACAGGACATTTTGTAGAATACGCCGGTTCTGCAATCAGATCACTGTCGATGGAAGCGAGAATGACCATTTGTAATATGAGTATTGAAATGGGAGCAAGAGGAGGGATGATCGCTCCGGACGAAGTCACTTTTGAATATATAAAAGGCAGAGATTTTGCTCCCAAAGGTGAAGAATTTGAAACTGCCGTCGAGTATTGGAAAACACTTTATTCTGATGAAGATGCTCAATTTGACAAAGAATACACGTTCAAAGCGGAAAATATTGAGCCGATGATCACTTACGGAACAAATCCCGGAATGGGAATTGGGATTACTCAGCATATTCCTGGGGGAAGCGATAGCAGTGATTCATTTAAAAATTCATTGAAATACATGGGATTAGAATCGGGTCAGGAATTATTGGGTAAGCAAATTGATCATGTTTTTATAGGAAGTTGTACTAACAGCCGAATCGAAGATCTTAGGATAGTCGCTGATTTTGTAAGAGGAAAAAAGAAAGCTTCAAATGTAGAAGTTATGATCGTGCCCGGATCGAAGCAGGTTGAAAAACAAGCCCAAGAAGAAGGAATTCATAGAATTTTTGAAGAAGCAGGATTTGAGCTTCGGGAACCCGGTTGCTCTGCATGTCTTGGAATGAATGATGATAAAATTCCGGCCGGAGAATATTGCATTTCTACATCAAACAGAAATTTTGAAGGAAGACAGGGGCCGGGAGCTCGTACGATGTTAGTGAGCCCATTAACTGCGGCAGCAATCGCGATAGTAGGCAGGATTGTTGATGTGAGAAATTACCTAAACGAAGAGGTGCTTGCCTGATGAAAAAGTTTACGACTCTTAAAAGTTCTGCAATTCCCCTTAATGTGGAAGATATCGATACGGATCAGATCATTCCTGCACGTTTTTTGAAAGCTACAACCCGGGAAGGTTTTGGAGAAAACTTGTTTCGGGATTGGAGATTTAATTCTGAAGGAAATCCAAATCCTGAGTTTGTACTAAACAAGGATAAATACAACGGAAATATACTTGTAGCCGGTAAGAATTTCGGATGCGGTTCCAGTCGTGAACATGCTGCCTGGGCGTTATATGATTATGGTTTCAGAGCAGTCGTATCAAGTTATTTCGCAGATATTTTTAAAGGAAATGCATTGAATAATGGGCTGCTACCGATTGAAGTGAGCCCTGAGTTTTTAGAGGAGTTATTTGCAACCATTGAAAAAGATTCATCGACAGAAATTAAGATTGATCTCCAAAAACAGGAGATCGGTATTGATGAAACAGACTCAAAAGAAACATTCGAGATAAATCCCTACAAAAAAATGTGTCTTCTTAACGGATATGATGACATAGATTTTTTATTGAGCAAAAAGAAAACCATAGAAACGTTTGAACAAACACTGATTGAATTTTAGCTATGAATAAGAAAATTGCAGTTCTACCCGGGGACGGAATTGGCCCCGAAGTAATTAAACAGGCAAAAAAAGTACTAAAAGCCGTAGCTCATAAATTCAGTCATGATTTTGAGTTTGAAGTCGGTTTAGTGGGCGCTGTTGCTATCGATCAAACCGGCGAGCCGCTTCCCGAAAAAACACTTGAGCTTTGCAGAAGATCTGATGCGGTTCTTTTTGGAGCAATCGGTGATCCTAAATACGATAACGACCCAAAAGCAACAGTACGCCCCGAGCAAGGATTACTTCAGCTTAGAAAAAGTTTGGGATTGTATGCAAATATACGGCCGGTTAAGCTATTTCCTTCGTTGATAAGTCGTTCTCCATTGAAAGAAGATCGAATTGTAAACACAGATTTGATCGTGTATAGAGAACTTACAGGTGGAATTTATTTCGGAGAGAAGGGTAGAAGCGATAATGGAAATTCTGCTTTCGATACGTGCTCTTATTCCATCGAAGAAATTGAACGAGTTGCTGAAATGGCTTTTGAAGCCGCCATGCGACGCCGAAAAAAACTCACGCTGATTGATAAAGCGAATGTTCTGGAAACCTCAAGATTATGGCGTGAAACGGTTCAGATAATAGCTGTAAACTATCCGGAAGTGGAAGTGGAATATTTGTACGTTGACAATGCAGCAATGCAAGTAATTCAGCGCCCAAATCAGTTCGATGTAATTCTAACAGAAAATATGTTCGGCGATATTATTTCTGATGAAACGAGCGTAATAACCGGTTCTATTGGGTTACTGCCATCTGCTTCTGTTGGAGAACAAACCTCACTTTTTGAACCTATTCACGGGAGCTATCCCGAAGCCGCAGGATTAGACATTGCCAACCCAATTGCCACGATTTTATCAGCGGCAATGATGTTAGAAAGCTTTGATCTTCATCAGGAATCGAAGTCAATTCGTTGGGCAGTGGAAAGATCTATAGAAAAGGGGTTAGTTACTTCTGATCTGAATAATTTGAAACATATAAGTTGCTCAAAAGTTGGAGATGTTATCAGTTTGCTGATAGAAACAGAAACTCCCAAAGAAGTAAATTTTGATAATATGTTTGAAGGAAGTCTTCCAGTGATTTAAGAGTTTTTAGGTTCAACTATTAATTGTATGTATAGTTACTTTATCGAAAGGTAGAGCTACGATTTCTTTATTCTTTTCAAACTTATTCCAACAATCTCGACTTACCCATGATATACTTGATTTAATTAATGAAGATAGTATATTGTAAGGCAGTTAAGGGAGCGATTCCTTACAAAATAAATTGGATATTAGACGAACGGTTAGAGCGAACAGGCGTTCGTATAAAATCCAAATTAAAGCGAAATAGTGCTTATAGGCGTTCTGGCAAGCGTTTTTTTAACGTTCGTACTAAAAAATACTATTCGTATAATAATATGTTATGGCTACTAAACATTCTACCATTTATGGAAAGACAATTCTCATCATCCAACTTAGTTGATAGTATCATTATTATTGAAAGTTTGCCTGAAGATGAATCCCAGAGTGGTCTAGTACTATCACGAGATATATTAGAATTAGAATGCACTTTAAACTCCCTTGCTCTAACTCACTTTGACTGTAACAATAAGGCTGAGTTTTTTGCTTTTTTTGACAGATTAAAAACAAGCCTTAAGGAAAATAATGGTGATGTGATCTCCAGTAGTGCTAATTACCCAATATTACATTTTGAAATACATGGGTCAGAGGAAAAAGATGGTTTAATACTAAAAGATGGCAGCTTTATTGAATGGAAGGTATTAAGAAATTTATTTCGAGAAATAAACTTAATAATGAATAATAATTTGATAGTAGTAATGGCTGTGTGTAATGGTTATTGGGTTACGCCAGGAATACTTCCATCAAAATGCACACCTTTTTATACATTAGTTGCTCCACCAAACCCTATTTCTGTAGGCAGTGTGAAAAAAATCTTTCCACAATTTTATAAAGAACTCTTTCAAACTGGTGATTTAATGAGTGGTTATAATAAAGTAAAAGATAAATGCGCCCTTTATCATTGTGAAATGATTTTCATTCGAGTTATGGCAAGATATTTTGCAGAGCAATGTACAGGCACAGCAAAAGATATTAGAATCAATAATCTTGTATCAATTGCCAAATCAAAATACCCTCAATTAGATGAAAAAATATTAGCACAGATTTGTGAGGAAGAAATTAAACCATCAGAAAAAATAGTAAATAAGTACAAGAGAATTTTCTTACAAGACAAAACACCGGATAATTCCGACAGGTTTAACATTAAGTATCAAGATGTTTTAGACTATATGGAAAACTATCAGTAGCCATAACAAAACAAATCAAGCGGACGAGTTTGCAGTTTGGGGCTTTGGAAAAATGGTCACCTCGCATCTTAAACGCCAGGCAGTTATGGCTAATTCAAATTCAGTTTTATGAATGAAAAACTACTTCAAAATTACGGACCAATTTTTGATCAGATTCCAGATTTATCAGAATTAAAGAAATACCTTAAGTTTTCTGAACAAGCTTTTCTTACCGCTCAAGAGATTACTGGGAATGAGGCCAAAGACTGGAATACACCAGAAGGCAATATTCTAACTCTACTCAATTATCATGCACTGAACACAAGTTATTCTGTACGAATACTCAATACATACGTACAATCACTTGAGGCTTTCGCTTTGTTACGAGTGAGGCTAGAGCAATTATTTGTTTGTTCTTATTTAATACATTCAGAAGCTAAAGATGGATTTGAAGAATTTATTCAAGATATAAATAGGTCTGACCATAGGTATGCTAAATCAATTGAAAATCTTGATCCATCATTATTTGGGATTATTGAAAATATATTTCCTGACAAACTTGATCACGCAGAAAAGAAAGCCTTTGTAAATGAGAGGTCAATTGATCCAGATTTTGACTTTGAGAATGATAAACTAAAAAGGAAATGGACAAACTTGAATACCTATGATATGTGTTTACATAGAGACAAAAAGATTAATGAGGAGGATCCGATTTCTTCTATCAAACATCAGCATCTGTACCTTTCTATTTATAAATCAGCAAGTATTTTTATTCATTCTGAAACTGGAATCCTAACAGACAACTTTATTCAAGTGAGTAATAGGCAAATTGGCCCTCAAATGGCTTATCTACTTACCAATCTGGTAAATGTAGCATTGATTGATATCATTCAGTGCTATGAGGTTGTTAATTTTATCAAGCCAGCTAAAACTCAAAAGATGTTAGATTTATATTCAGATTATTCAAGTGAACTTGCTAAAGACTATAAAATAATTTTCGAAAGATGAGCCATAACAAGCGTTTCAAGCTGACTCGATTAGAGTTCACAACCTTAATTTTAACAACTTGACTCCCCAACCTAGTGCAAGCGTCTCGCTTGTACGATTAACATCGAAATCACCGTTTATACACTGAGTAGTTACCCCAACCTAGTGCAAGCGTCTCGCTTGTACGATTAACATCGCAATCACCGTTTATACACTGGGTAGTTACACCTACTCTTTCTCTAAATAAATAATTGTCAGAATTGTCCGTTTTTCAATAGATTAGAGTAAGAAATAAATCTTAAAACTATGATTACGGATTATAAAGAAATTCAGCACTCGGCTCTCGAGTTAGACGAAAATCATCGCGCAAAATTAGCCAAGAAGCTTATTGATAGCCTTGATGAGCAAATTGATGATGATATTGAACAAGCTTGGATCGATGAAGTAAAACGAAGAAAAGCTGAAATTAGATCGGGAAAAGTAACTCCAATTTCTGGGGAAGAAGTGCATAAGGCTGCTCGAGAACTTCTTAAAAAAAGACTTTCCAATATCATCCTGAAGCAGCAAATGAAGTAATTACCTCTATTCAATACTACGAAGAAAAATCTATTGGGCTTGGGGGTGATTTTCTTGATTAGCAGGATTACTTTTTGAGTTTTTATCTATTTAACTACTTCGGGTAGTTTTTAAGCCTTCCACTAACAAATTATCCTTTACTCTCAGAAAATCTCACCGCTTAAGTGCAGGGTCGTTAATTGTGATGAAAGGATACCGATTTAAAGAAGATTTTAGAATTCAATCACATCAAAAAATTCCGAAATTGTTTTTATTTTTGTATCTCCTATTTTTTCTAAAACCAATAAATCTTTGTCTCCAGTTAGTAAGTAGTCAGCTTTACCATCAACTGCAAGTGACAGCAAAAATTTATCTTTAGGATCTCGACATTCCGATATTTCTGAAGTTACATTTACAAATTCTGCGACTTCACCGATCGTCTCTAAAAGATCTTCTAATGCACCTCTTGAAATATATTTTCTGAGTTTTGGGCGTTTGGCAACGGCTACAAATTCCTCAAGAAGTTACTGGCAGAATAAAAGTTTAGATTTTTGATTCAACAGCAATTCATCGAGTTTATCAACCTGAGTTCGATTTTATAATATGAAAGAAACAACGCCTATTAGTCATTCCTGCAGAGGCAGCGCCAAAGGTACTCCCACGGAGGAATCAAAATTGTTGTTTAAAAAACATTTGGAATAGTTTAAAGAGATCCAGATTCCCACAAAGTGATGCCTTTGGCACAGGCATTCGCCGTGGAATGACCTAAACTATACTCAAAAGGTGTTTTCAAAATCGAACTCAGGTTATCATATTTACTGCTAATTAAAAAACTGATCCAAAGATTGGTATCGAGAATGAGACGCACGTTACTTGTTTGTTCGTCTTGAGCGGGCGGTTTCAACTTCCTCAGCGATTTCTTCAGGGCTTGGTATAGTTTCAGATTTAGATCGGATTTTTCTCAATACATCAGAAAAATTACTCTTGGATGATTTACGAATAGCAATCAGATCTAAATCAGCCAAGTCTTTCAGTAGTTTTCTGGCTTTTGGATTTAATATATCTACTTTTACTGTTTCCATGTTTTAATCTACAAAAATTGGTCTTGATTCGGAAAATTTAACCTCTTTCCCAAGCTCCTGCTTGGGAGAACAAGACGGAGCTCCTGCTCCAAATACTTCTTCTGGGTTTCATTACCTTTCTTTCATTTCAGGCTATTTTCCATCCCTCAAGTTGACGAGGATTGAAGAAAGATTTTCTTGATTAGCAGGATTACTTTTTTAGTTTTTATCTATTTAACCTCTCACCCAAGTTCTTAACCTCTTGGTTGGGAAGCTAAATTACAAAATCTCAGAGTTTAAGTATCGCCATGGCAGCTAGAATTTTGAATGCTGCTGGGATTTGGACGTTGTAGTTGTGCAACAGACTCACCCGGCGGAAAAGTCCCTGCTTGTTTATGGACGAGGTTTTATACTGCTTCCCAAAATCAGGAATTCTACTTAATATTTGGTATATTAGGCACATGAAAAAAATGAGAAATATAGAATCCATTTCACGAAAAGCCATGAAGTCTCAGCAAGTTTCTTTTCGAATTGAAGGGCTTCATATTCCTAAAAAACGGGCAGAACAGATTCGTCGTGAAGTTGTTCAAGAGTTTAAATTAAAGCCTACCTTATCAGCTTCTTAAATAAATCAATCATAGGTTGATAGTTTTTATCCGAAGCAAACTGAACGGCTTTAATGTATTCAGGCATTCTCTTTTCGTTAATCTTTTCAAAATTGAATTTCTCAAACCCAGTTTTAATTGCCATCAAATCTGCAAAGAGTCTGGCAGTCCTTCCATTTCCTTCTCTAAATGGATGAAGATATAATAACTCAGAATGTATCGGAGCTGCAAGCTGAATTAATTCTTCATAGCTATCCAATTGCTCCGGCTTAGCACTCAGAAATTCGACTTCAAATTCACGAATAATTACGGGTAAAAATTTAGCCGCTGGAAACATAAACCCATCCTTGGACATATTTACTGTTCTTAACTTTCCAGCAAATTCGTACAAATGATCAAAAGCTACTTTATGTATTGAAGAAATAAGCTTCCAATCAAACACAGTTATTTCATCCAGTTCTGATCCAAACTTAATTTCAGCCCTCAGAAATCCTCGGTATTCTTCTTCTGCAATTTTTAAAAGATCAGTTAACCCAAGTTTATTCGGTAGAATTTCATCTTCAGATTGTGGAGTATGATACTTCATAAACCAAAGATAATCTTAAATTCAGTAAAGCGCATTCTAACCTCTTTCCCAAACTCCTGTTCGGTAGAATAAGACGGAGCCTGCCTCATCGGCAGACAGGCTTCTTTTCCAACTACAGAGTATTAAAAAGACTGATTATTGAAGGTTTCTAGAATGATCGAATAATCTAAATCTCTCGCCTGTTAAACCGTAGGGTCTTTATAGTACTGTTCTTAAACCTAGTGCCAACTTCAAGAGAGTATTTTGAAGAAGCAAAATATTTTATCAGTTTGAATCAATTGAGAAATAATTTTATCATATGATTAAAGAAAAAAGTACAACAACTGATCATTACGAGAGATTAATAAGAATACTTGGCGAAAAAAATATAAGAACTCAAATTGAGAGCCCTTTTGATTTTATCCAAATTGCAAACAAAGGTATAAAAGCAGTTATAATTAACAACTTCAGAGACTATTTTGAGGTGTCAAAAGAGGATACAGCGAATATGCTAAACATTTCGTCTCCAACTCTGTATAGGTGGATTAAGGCAAATAAAAGGCTAGAAAGAAATGCTACTATCCAATTGTTTGAAGTGGCGGACTTATTTCTATATGGAGAAGAAGTATTTGGGAGTAAAAAAAACTTTTTTAAATGGCTTAATTTGCCAAATACAGCACTTGGTGGCTTAGAACCAAATAGCTTGATTGATTTACCGGGCGGAGTTGCTAAAATCAGAGATGTATTAGGTCGTATCGAATACGGAGTATATAGTTAGAATAATGATTATCTACAGAATCAATGGTAGCAAGTACGCCCATGATATTAAGGGTACAGAAGCAGCAATATATGGCGGAAGGTGGAATAAGAAAGGGAGTCTAGTACTTTATGCAGGAGAGTCAATTGAAATAGCACTTTTGGCAACATTGGTACATACTCCGCCAATGTTTACACCAAAACTTGATTTATTAAAAATCGAAATTCCTGAGTCAATTACAGAGATAAAAATTTCATCGTTACCTAAAAATTGGAAAGATTACCCTGCGCCAGTAATCTTATCTGAGATTTCAGAACAGTGGATAGTTAAATCAAAAACAATTGCTTTGAAAGTTCCGAGCTGTATAATCACTAGTGCTCATAATTATATATTAAATTGTCGCCATTCCGATTTTGATAAAAAAGTAAAGGTAGTAGAGCAGAAAGAATTTACTTTTGATACAAGGCTAAAATCTTAAATAGTAACTTTGCACTATAACAAGCGTTTCAAGCAGAAGAAAGTAGGGTTTGCGCCTTGGTTTGTGAAGAAGAAAATAATTCAGTTACTTTAATTAAAATCGAAAACCTGCTCGCTTAAACGCTGGGTCGTTACACCCACTCTTCCTCTAAATAAATAATTATCAGAATTGTCCGTTTTTCAATAGATTAGCGTAAGAAATAAATCTTAAAACTATGATTACAGATTATAAAGAAATTCAGCACTCGGCTCTCGAGTTAGACGAAAATCATCGCGCAAAATTAGCCAAGAAGCTTATTGATAGCCTTGATGAGCAAATTGATGATGATATTGAACAAGCTTGGATCGATGAAGTAAAACGAAGAAAAGCTGAAATTAGATCGGGAAAAGTAACTCCAATTTCTGGGGAAGAAGTGCATAAAGCTGCTCGAGAACTTCTTAAAAAATGACTTTCCAATATTATCCTGAAGCAGCAAATGAAGTAATTAGCTCTATTCAATACTACGAAGAAAAATCTATTGGGCTTGGGGGTGAATTTCTTGATGAGATAGAAGAAGCGATCGCTCAGGCATTAGCGCATCCTCAATCCGGGTCTTTGCTTACCAAACAAGATCGAAGAATTTTACTTGTCCGCTTTCCCTACGAAGTTATTTATGATGTCTCTGAAAATATAGTCACAATTACTGCTGTTAAGCATATGAAACGAAAACCAGGTTATTGGAAGTCAAGAAATTAATCGTGGGTATAACATCTTTAAAAAGGACATTGTCAAGTGGTCGTAGCTTTCCCACCGTAGATGGTACGTTTGTAAGATATTCCTTATGGCAGTATGTCCTGTTTCCCAAGCTAGTGTAAGCGTTTCGCTTGTACGATTAACCGCATAACTTAGTTCTTAAACTTTTCACTAACTAATTAATTCTGTTGCTTTCAAGAAAACCGAAAACCTTCGCCGCCTAAGTATAGGGTCGTTAGCACAACTTATCTTCAATAAATTCTTATCGTGGCATTCTGTTTATTATTTCGTACTTTATTTAATACAATTAAAAGAGCATAAATAACCTTATTATGAGTATTGCAAAAATAGAACTGGATCAGGATATACAGCCACTCTCAGAGTTTAGAAAACATTCTGCCGATTTTATTGACCGCGTTAAAAGCCAAAAACGTTCTATTATTCTAACTCAACATGGCAAGAGCGCCGCTGTCTTGGTTGATGTTGGAGAATACCAACGATTGATTAATAAAATTGACCACAGGGATAAATTAATGGAAGCTGAACGCCAAATTGTGCGTGGAGAAGTTGTTTCTCATGAGGAGGCTAAAAAACAAATCAAAGAAAACTTGGCCAAGTGGAAGTAATTTGGACAAAAACAGGCTATTCATAAGGTTAATAAGTTTGTCGATTACATCTCTCAAGATAGCTATTCAGTGGCAGAAAAGTAGGCTGAAAACTTGATAGCAGAAACAGATCGTTTAATTACACAGCCTAAATCGGGCAGCATTGTACCTGAATATAATGAAGAAAATCTTCGTGAGATCATTTCGGGTAATTACAGGGATATTTACCGAATTAAACTAAATGCCGTATATATTCAAACAGTTTGGCATGTTCGGCAAAAACCGCCTGAAACCAGCAAAAAGTCGCACTAACATCTTTAAAAGGACAAAGTCAAGGGAGCGAACTATTCTCGCCATACATCGTGCATGTCTTCTGTGCGCTTCAGATGGGTAGATCTTCTATAACGCTACCGGCGTTCATGGATATTATGTTAGGTTTCCCAACCTCGTGCAAGCGTTTCGCTTGTACGATTTCTCCTCGTCACGTAGCTCTTCTACGTGATGCTAATTTGAGCCTTCCTAATCTTTCAACAAAGTTCTTAACCTCTTGGTTAGGAAGCTAAATTACAAAATCTCAGAGTTTATGTGTCGGCATGTTACAGCGGGACTTGCCAAAGGCATCCGCCAGTCGGCGGAAAAGTTCCTGCTTGTTTATGGACGAGATTTTAACTTCGAACATAAGCTAGAAAGGGCATCCGCCCGACTGGCGGATGCCCTTGGCTCAGCCCTTGGTTTTAAGAATAAGAATTACCTTTTTCCTAGTGTAGCGTCATCCATGAATTGTCCTAGACCTGTCAGATTTTTAGTGCTATTGTAACTTTTCGTAACCCATTTAGTTTAAAATCTGACAGGTGTTTTACGACATCTGAACATTGACTTTACACTAGATTCCTTGCAGGCAATCCCGAGCAGGAGCTTGGGATGGAGGAATAACATCGGATAAATGATGGAGAAGGTGTGAGTCGGAAAGAATTCTATAGAGAATTGAGATCCGAATATTCATAAAAAAAATTATTTTCCTGTAGTCAATGTTCGGCTCATCTGAATTACAAAAAAGAAAAAAAGTAACAAAGCTGAGAAAAAGAGCGAATTGTTTCATTTTTTAATTTGATGAACAGTATGATATCAATACTTTTAGGTAAAGAAATCGAGGTTTAGAATTGGAAGCCCAATTTAATAAGGCGTTAGATCATTTAAAAGAATTTTGGGGATATGATTCCTTCCGTGAAGGACAGGATAAAGCTGTGCGTTCTGTATTTTTAGGAAAAGATACGCTTGCTTTGTTCCCTACCGGCGGCGGAAAATCTTTGTGCTACCAAGTTCCTGCAACTGTTTATGGGGGAATGACTTTAGTGATCTCGCCTTTGGTGGCATTGATGCAAGATCAGGTTCAACAATTAAAAAGTCTCGGTATTTCAGCGACGTTTATAAATAACACGATTCCATTTTATGAAGTGGAGCAACGATTAGTAAACGCCAGAAACGGAATGTATAAGTTGTTGTATTGCGCACCCGAGCGTTTGGGAACAGAGCTATTTCAGAATGAATTGCACAACCTAACTATTGATCTGGTTGCGATTGATGAAGCTCACTGTATTTCTGAGTGGGGACATGACTTTAGGCCGGCATATCGAGATATCAAAACTAATTTAGAATCTATAGCAGGTTCTGCTTCATGGATTGCGCTAACTGCCACTGCAACTCCGGAAGTTCGAAAGGATATTCTCGAGAATCTGGAGTTTAGCGAACCCGAAATTATCTCTCTTGGATTCACTCGCCCAAATTTAAAATGGTGGATTGTTGAAACTCAGAAAACAAGAGCAAAGATGATCGAAGGCGTTTCAAAAGCATCCCGGAAAGGAGATGGATTAATTTACGGGGGAACCCGGAAGAATTGTGAATACTGGGCTGATTTTTTCTCCCGAAAAGGAATTAAAGCGGAAGCCTATCATGCCGGAGTTAAAAGTTCGCTCAGGAAAAATATTCAAACAAGATGGATTAAAGGGGAAACCCCCTTAGTTGTTGCTACCAATGCATTTGGAATGGGTATCGATAAACCGGATTGCAGATACGTAATTCACGAAAAGATGCCTTATTCTATTGAAGCATATTATCAGGAAGCAGGCCGAGCAGGACGTGACGGGCAAGAGGCTTTCCCCATCTTATATTATAAACAATCAGACTTTACAGCGGCTCAAAACCGAATCCAACAAAGTTATCCAACCCGAGAACAATTAGAGAAGGTTTATCAAACGCTTTGCGATAGCTTTGAACTTGCGGAAGGGGCTGTAATGGAGGAAAGCGAAGAGTTAGTGCTAAGCGCTCTTCAAAAAAGATCTAAAGAATCACTTACAATTATTGGCTCATCATTAAGAGTATTAGAGCGATTCGGGATAATTGCATTGCAGCAAGATGTGAAATCATCCTTTTCGATTCAGTTTACTTTAAGTCAGCCCATGCTGCAAAAATTCAAAGAACGCTGTAATAATCCTGACAAAGCAGAATTTGTGGATAAGCTGGAAAGATCACTTGAGCCCGGTGCGTTCTTTGATATGATAGATACCGATGAAAAGGAATTATTGGAAGCATTGGATATCAGCCGAAATGGATTGATAAAAGCATTGAATGTTTTAATGCAAAATGATCACGTCTTGGTATTTACAGTGAAAGAGGAGCGGGATTTGGTGAGAGTTCTTGAAGCCCGAACATCAAGATTGGCAATTGGAAAACATGAAGTAGAACAGAATAGAAAAACACTCTTAGAAAAGTTGAACCGAATGAATGAGTTTGTTAACTCCGAAACCTGTAGAGAAGTTTTTTTAAGAAATTATTTTGGAGATACTGAAAATAAACCATGCGGACATTGTGATAATTGTTTAAGATCAGCTCGAAAAAAATCTTTAGAAAGTCTGGATTCTAAATTAGTTGATAAAACCTTAGAATTACTTGCAGAAAAGGATTTGTCTTTGGAATTGATTAGAAAGCAACTCGCTATCAGTAATGAAGAAGCACGTGCAATTCTCTCGTTTCTTATCAAAGAAAACCGAATAAAGGTAAGTAAGGAAGATAGATCTAATTATTCTTTAAGCTCTGTTTCCTGAGTTTTTAAGGAATCCAGTTCATCAAACCTAGTAAGCTCTTTCTTCATTCTTGAAATTACTGAGTCAATTCTGACTTGTTGTTCAATTAGTTGAGATTGATAAAACCGGTGACTCTCTTTGAAAAAGGTGGTATCAACCCCATATTTTTTGAATATTTCATCGTACAAAGAATCAATTACTTTGCCGGAAGCTCTTTTATTTTGATAAACCTTTAGCAATTCCAGCTCGTAAAAAACCTCTGTATATGTTGCTTTATCCAACAACTGTTCCGGTTTAGGAACAGGTGGTTTTTCTTCACAACCTAGTAGAACTGTACATACCAAAACCAGAATAAGAAAACTTTTCACCGTAGTTATCCCGGATTTTTTGGATTTAAAGGACGCATGGTTAATTCATTAATTAGGAAATTATCCGGTGTTTCCAGAACGTGAATTAATGTGTTTGAAACATCGGAAGCGTGCATCATATTCGGGTGTTGATCTACTTCATCAATAGCATCAAAAAAGCTGGTAGCAATAGAGCCGGGGAAGAAACAAGAAACTTTAATTCCATCATATCTCAGTTCTTTATATAAAGCGTCACTAAATCCTCTCAATCCATATTTAGTAGCATTGTAAGCAGATAATTGTGGATTTCCCATCAAACCTGCAATAGAGGAAATATTGAAAATATGGCACACATTCTCGTTCTCCTTCATAAGTGGAACTATCAATCTGGTGAGATAGAATATTCCGGAAAGATTCACATTCAACATGTTATTCCACTCATCGAGTTTTAACTCATCAACATCAGCGAAATAACCAAGCCCTGCATTATTGATTAAAATAGCGGGAGTGTGTTTCGTTGAAAATGTTTTGCTCACCCATTTTTCAAGTTCATCGCTCTTTGTAACATCTTGTTGAACGGGAATAAATCTATCCCCAAGCTGTTTTTTGATCTTGTTTAGTTTATCAATACTTCGAGCTAAACCATAGACGGTAGCACCTCTTTCAACTAAATCTTTGGAAAATTCTGCACCAATTCCGCTACTCGCTCCTGTTACAATTGCAATCTTTGATTTTATATTCATTCTATCCGTTAGATTGATTATTCTTTTACTGTTCTAAATGTAATACAAATTCATGAGCAAAATCGATTCATCACAATCAAAAAAAAAGCTTTATCTGGATATTGGAAATTCTTCTATCAAAGCGGCTTTCAAAGAAGATGGAAAGTGGCAAAGAGTAGGAGATAATTTTAAGTCGGTTACGTATTTGATTTCATGGTTGAATAAAAATAGGGGCTCTATTGAGAAACTAGTAGTTGCCAGTGTTAGAAAGGATCATTTCAAACTTCTTTATAATCAAATTGAAGGCCTTGAGATTACAGAAATCAAAATTGAAGATATTCCGGCTGAAAAACTAGATTACTCTACACCAAAAACGTTGGGAATTGATAGATATCTGGGTTGTTTAGGAGCATTTAACGAAGCCCAAAAAGGAGTGGTAGTTATTGATGCAGGAAGTGCTTGTACAATAGACATGATGGATAGCAGAGGGATTTATAAAGGTGGAATTATAATGCCCGGTGTACAAAGTGTGATGAATATTTTTAAAATTTCAGCACCTGAATTACCTGAAATTGAAAAGGAAATCCCCAAAAACTGGCCGGGAAAGAATACGGAAGAATCTTTGCAATGGGGACAAATTGGTTTCTTTATAGATGGAGTTCAATCAGCTTTAGAGCGATATAAAAATAAGTATGGAGATTTGGAGCTTTATATTACCGGAGGAGATGCAGAAACTATCTCAGAACTGATATCTGAAAGCTCAAAAAAAGATTTATTCTTAATCTTTAAAGGAATGGAAGCTATTTTTAACGGTTAGAAAGTTTTTCGTTAATCAAAGCTAAAACCATATCCAAAGCCACTTTATTCTTGCCTCCGCGAGGAATGATCACATCTGCATAACGCTTGCTGGGTTGTACAAACTCTAAGTGCATTGGGCGAACAAATTTTTGATACTGTTCCATCACGCTTTCAACGGAACGGCTGCGTTCGTAGATATCTCTTTTCAATCGTCTGAGTAGTCTGATATCATCATCGGTATCAACAAAGATCTTAACATCCATTAGCTCCAATAATTCAGGTTCGCTGAATATCAAAATTCCATCAATAAGGATAACTTCTTTGGGGGTAAGGGAAGTAGTTTCTTCTTTTCTGATATGTTTAGAAAAATCATATTGGGGAATTTCGATCGGATAACCTTCACACAAAGCGTTAATGTGGCGAATAAGCAGTTCAGTTTCTAAAGAAGCAGGGTGATCAAAATTGTGTTTGATGCGTTCTTCAAAAGGTAAATGTTTTAGATCGCGATAATAGGAGTCGTGCTGTAAAAGAAGATGCTTATTAGCACCCAGAGTTTTAGAAATTGTATTTACAACAGTAGTTTTACCGGAACCACTTCCTCCGGCAATTCCAACGATCAATGGTTTACTCATTCGCAGAATTGGCTTGAAGTGAAAAGCTTTCGTCTTGTTCCTTTTTGTACTGTTTTATAGCTCTGTAAATAGCTGAAGCAATCAAAACCTCGCCGCCTCTGTCACTTTTATCCGTTAAAAATCGTAGGTCTGAGGGATTTGTTAAAAAGCCTGTTTCAACTAAGATTGCAGGCATTGTAGATTGATATAATACAGCTAATCCTTTTGTTTTAACTCCTCGCGATTTTCTTTGAGCACGATTCTTTAGCTGATCTTCAACCATATAAGCGATTCGCTCGCTGTTAGCAATATTACCGCTGTGTGCTAATTCATAAATAATAAGATCCTCTTCTGAAAGATCTTGTACCACTTCATGATCAGAATAAATTTGATTCTCTTCTTTCATTGCTTCAAAAGAGCGATTGTTTTTATCCAAACCTAAAAAGAAGACGGAAGCTCCACGAACAGAAGATTGGTGCCATGCATCTGCGTGTATAGAAACAAAAAGATCAGCCTCAGCTCTGTTGGCAATGCTTCCACGTTCGTCAAGATCAATAAATTCATCGGTCTCTCTGGTATAAATTACTTCAACTCCCGGCAGTCCCTGTTCTATGTAATAGCCAAGCTTTTTTGCGATAGCCAATACTACATCTTTTTCTTTGGCTTTTTTTCTATAACCCAAATTACCGGGGTCGTGGCCACCATGACCGGCATCAATAACTATTTTATCAAATTTTAGTTTATTACGTACAGGATTGTAAGAATCGGAAACTTCTTGTGAGTCAATTTTAATTGGGGGTAATGGCCTTTCAGGAAGATCAATCTCATCGTACCAAGTTCTGGCGATAAACTGCTGAGAGTATACATCAACCTCATCATAAGGAGTTTCTGTTAACGCTACGAGTAAGTGTCGCTCATTTTGATCGGGATAAGCATTGGCTTTGTAGGTTTGTTCATCTCCTAAGTAAATATCTACACCAAAGCCATAATCCAACTCATACAAAAAAATCTGTCTCACTTTATCGCCTTCACCCGGCATTTGAATTTCTGTGGTATCAATATTTCCATATAACACCATTTGTACGAAATCTGGTGCGGGTTGTATAATCTCAAATGAATCTACAGCTTCAGCAAAGTGATAACGAATAACAGCGCCTTTACCATCACTTCGGTCAACCGTAGATATTCGAGAAAGTGCGTTCTGAGCAGATAAGGAACTGCTTTGAGCGAAAAAAGAGATAATAAGAACAACAGCAATCGTACACCAAGAATGAACGTTAAGCATTCTTTTAAGGGTATTTTTGTTAAACATATTTTTGTAGATGATTATCTGAATTTAAGGTATTCTTAGGTGCTTAGAAAGAGTCTTTTTTGAAACACTTAACGAGATCAGATTTAATAAATTTTTTGCATATCTATGTTATGATGTTACAAAAGTAGTACATTTGCATTTTAACAATTTAATTAAGAAGCGATCAGTAAACGATCTAAACTTTATATACTTAGGCTAAAACGTTTTGCAGACCAAGTAAAAAACCTATCCATTGCATACTGGGCAAAAACAGTAGATGCTACAGCGATCTTTTTAAGATTTGCCAGTAGAAAGTTGCGCCAAATTATTATTCGGGTTCAAGCTATTTTTGGTTTTAAGATCATTGACGATAAATCTGCTCAAAAGAGTGTTGATATTAGCACTTATTTGAATGAAACGGATCAAAAAATTCTTGAATTACCTAAAGAATACAGAAATTTATTTTCTGCAAACACATCTATTAAAACTGACTTGTATGTGAATACCTCTGGCAATGTAATAAAAACCGGAAAAGCTTTCGAGTTGTGGAAAGGGGGTTTATCAAGCAGCATGGCAATTGTAGGTGAAAAGGGAAGTGGAAAATCAACTTTAATAAACTTGTGTAATTTAGATGTATTTAAAGATGAAAATATTTTAGATATAGATATCGATCAATCTGTATGGAAAATAGAACAAATTTTAAGTCTATTTGGTAAACACTTTGGTGTTGAAGAACTAAACAGACCAGAAAAGTTGATTAATTATTTAAATGAGAAAGATGAAAAAATTGTAGTTCAATTAGAGGGCATCCAAAATCTTTACTTAAGAAATATAAACGGATTTGAGGCACTTGAAGCACTTTGGCTAATAATGTCTGAAACAAAAAGTAACGTATTTTGGGTGGCAACCTGCTCTAGGTACGCATGGGATTTTCTCAATAAGGTTCAAGGTGTCGAAACTCATTTTACTCATGTTCTATATACTGATAATTTAAATAGTGATGACATTGAATCCATCATTATGAAACGGCACGAAGAATCTGGTTACAAACTTAAGTTCGAAGCTAACGAGTCAATCAGAAAATCGAGAGCTTATAAAAAAAGATTAGCCAATCCGGATGATATTCAGGAATACTTAAAAAACCTTTATTTTGAAAAACTATCGAATCTCGCTGATGGTAATACATCTGTAGCTATCATATTGTGGTTGCGTTCTATAAAAGAGGTTAAAAACAAAACATTGGTAATTCTTCCATTTCAACCAGTTGATATTGAAGGATTGGAAATATTGGATTCCGAAACGCTGTTTACCTTATCGGCGATAGTTTTGCATGATACTCTTAAAGTTGCAGAGCTTTGCAGGGTATTAAGCCTTTCCCTTACAAGTAGCAGAGTGCTGTTAACCAGATTGAAATCGAGAGGAATTCTTAAGGAAAAAGAAGGAACATATTTGCTGAATCAATTAGTGTATAGGCAAGCGATAAAACTGCTCAAAAAAAGAAATATCATCCACTGATTATGAGAAAAATTATACTCTTTATTGTTGGGGTAATGATGTTTGGGGCTTTAGACATCACTTTTGCACAAGATACGGTTGTTACTACCAATAATGATACCTTAATTTTTTCTGAGAGTGATACATTGATTTCAATGAATGGAGACACTCTTGTTATAGCAAATAGAGACTCTCTTACATCAAAATTATCTATAGCTGATGAAGTAAAAACTCGAAAAGATAAACTGGAAGAACTTTTTTCGGTAGGTAAAATAGTATCAGCTATAATTGTATTAATTTTCACTTTTATTTTCAGCAAACTTCTCGTTTTTCTGTTAGGTCGGCTTGCTGAAACACAATCTGCTTATCGGTTACTGATTAAAAAACTTATTCCCTTTTTAAGGATTTTAACTTGGGCTGTAGCACTTTTTATAATCATTGCGGGCATTATCGATCCTCCTGTTCAAACGTTAATTACCGTTGGTGCTTCAGTAGGTCTTGCAGTTGGTTTTGCAGCTCAAGACATCCTAAAAAATATTTTTGGTGGCTTTATTATTGTTTTGGATAGCCCCTTTCAAGTGGGAGATAAAATTGAAATTGGAGAATATTATGGTGAAGTAACAGGAATTGGTCTCCGCTCTACAAGAATTGTAACTCCGGATGATTCATTAGTTACCGTTCCAAATGCGGATATTGTGAATAATGCAGTGTCTAATTCCAATACCGGTGCATTAGATTGCCAAGTGGTGTCATCCATCTATCTTCCAGCAGATTCTAATATAAGTCAAGTTAAAGAGATTGCTTACAAAGCTGCAATTTCATCACGTTATGTTTATTTAAACAAACCAGTGGTGGTTGTAAGTGAGAACAAAGTGATTGATAAAAATTATATCATCCACCTAAAAGTGAAGGCTTACGTACTAGATATTCGTTATGAATTCCTCTTGAAAGGCGAAATCACAGAGCTTATACTATCAGAGCTTAACAGACGCGAGCTACTACCAAATAGTGTACCATTATCAGTAAAACAAACCGAAGAATAATTATTATGAAGATTTTAAATACTTTTGCAGTGCTAACTTTAGCTGTGATAATTTCCTGCGCACCTAACCAAGAGAAATCCAAAATGGATGATCTCCTTTCGAAATATACGGAGTTTACTTTAACTACTGATTTGTCTCAACTTAGTGAGAATGAAAAGAAAATGATTCCACTTTTGATTGAAGCTGCAAAAGAGATGAACAAAGTATTCTGGCTACAAGCTTACGGCGAAAAAGGAGAACTTTATGCTTCTTTATCAGAAAAAGAAAAAAGGTTTTTTGATATCAACTATGGCCCCTGGGATCGGTTAGATGGTAATAAAGCATTTATTGATGGAGTTGGTGCAAAACCGGCTGGTGCAAATTTCTATCCTGCTGACATGACTAAAGAAGAATTTGAAGCCTGGGAATCTGAGGATAAAACCAGTTTATATACTTTGGTGAGAAGAGGGGAAGGTGGTGAGTTAATGACCATTCCGTATAACGAAGCTTTCGAACAGTATCATCAAAAAGCAGCGAGTAAATTGAGAGAAGCTTCAAAACTTGCGGATGATGAAGGGTTGAAAAACTATCTTGAGTTGCGAGCTGATGCACTAGAATCCAACGAATATCAGGAAAGCGACTTGGCTTGGATGGATATGAAAAACAATGGGATTGATATTGTTGTCGGTCCTATTGAGAACTATGAAGATCAATTGTATGGCTATAAAGCAGCTAATGAAGCTTTTGTATTAGTAAAAGATAAAAGCTGGAGCGAACGACTTTCTAAGTACACAGCGGTTCTGCCTGAACTACAAAAAGGGCTACCAGTTGATGCGAAATACAAAAAGGAAACACCTGGAAATGATTCTCAACTAAATGCTTATGATGTTATCTATTATGCAGGAGATTCAAATGCGGGTTCCAAAACCATTGCGATCAATCTTCCAAACGATGAAGAAGTTCAGCTTAAAAAAGGAACGCGCAGATTGCAGCTTAAGAATGCAATGCAGGCTAAATATGACAAGATCTTAGTACCGATCTCAAAAGTATTAATAGAAGAAAGTCAGCGTCAGTATATTACTTTCGATGCATTTTTTGGCAACACTATGTTTCATGAAGTGGCTCATGGTTTGGGAATCAAAAATACGATAACAGGAAAAGGAACGGTTCGTGAAGCACTTCAAAACCATGCTTCAGCTTTAGAAGAAGGAAAAGCAGATGTGTTGGGATTGTATATGGTGAAATCACTGAGAGCTCAAGAAGGTATGATCGAGGAAGGAAGCATTGAAAACAATTACGTTACTTTCTTAGCAAGTATTTTTCGTTCTATTCGCTTTGGTTCTTCAAGTGCACATGGCAGAGCAAATCTGATTCGATTCAATTTCTTCCAGGAAATGGGAGCATTTACTTATAATGAGGAAACCGAAACCTATTCTATCAACTTTGATAAAGTAGAAGCAGCTGTGGATGCCCTTTCTGAAAAAATCCTTACGCTTCAAGGTGATGGAGATTATGAAGCCGTGGATGCTTTTGTAAGCAAATACGCCGTTCGAACTCCGCAACTTGAAGCTTCCTTAGAAAAACTATCCCAACAAAATATTCCTGTTGATATCATCTTCAATCAAGGTGTTGAGGTTTTGGGGTTATAAACTATTTGACCACAGAGGGCACAGAGTTTTTTAAAGTAACAAACCTCGATCCATACGCTCTGCGTCGGATTAAGTAACAAACCTTGATCCGTACGCTCTGCGTCGGATTGAATGCTGAGGTTCTTGAAAAAAGTGAAAATCTAATCTAAGGTCGATTTAAAGTAAAAGCCTAGTCATTTCGACCTCTTCTGTCTTCTCTTTATCCAAGGAGAAGGAACTTTTTAACTATATTTTAAGGTGAATCGCTTACTAGCGGATTTAACTCGAAATGACATAAAAAGTAAGGACGCTTTACTTTTGTCTTGATACAAAAGTAACAAAAGATCAAGACTAAGAATTTAGGACGAGTTCATCGAAACTTCGCTGAATAATTCCAAAGGTCTACGGAGAGTAGAGTAGGTTATTCATTTCTTACCTGAATGGAATTATTCCTCCTGCGGTGACGCTCAGACTCTTATTCACTTTTTCGTCCGAAATTCTAAGGTCGGGCACTTTTAACAACTAGATTTCTGTCATTTCTACCGAAGGCATCACTTTGTGAGACCGGAGAGAAATCTAAAACTGACATATAAAAAAATATGGTTCGATATCTCTTTCGACCTCATCTGTCTTCTCCTTAACCAAGGAGAAGGACTCGTTGATAAGATGTACAAATATGCTTGTGAGTTCCCCTCCTTATAGAAGGAGGGGCGAGCTATTTAGATATGAAAATTTGCTCAGTAGTCGGGGAGGTCAGTGTTTTCTCACAAAAAACTTTGCGCTCTCCGCGCCTCTGCGGTTAATTCTTTTCACTTCGCGTAAATTGAAAATATAGTAGGACGCTTATGCAAATCTGTTGGTGGGTTAGATTTCCATTCTGAGATTGGTTTCGTAGCAATTTCTTCCGTCTCTAAGGTAATATCAGTTGCTACACTAAACCAGGTTTGTGGAGTACAACTATCTAACACAGCTTGGAAGAGTTCATTATTCCGATGCGGAGCTTCCATGAATAATTGCGTTCGATCATGTCGGCGTGATTCTCCTTCCAGTTGAATCAACATTTGCTTTCGCTTGTTGGTATCGATCGGTAAATAACCATGAAATGAGAATTGTTGGCCATTGAATCCGGTTGCCATTAAAGCCAAAAGGATTGAAGAAGGGCCAACCAACGGAACCACTTTAATCCCATTTTGATGAGCCATTTTTACTAGCTTCGCTCCGGGATCAGCAACAGCTGGGGCTCCTGCTTCAGAAAGTAAACCCACATCTTTTCCCGCTTTTAACGGTTTCAAAAAAGAGAATATCTCCGTATCCGGGGTGTTCTTATTCAGTTGATAGAAATCAATTTTGTATTCAGGAATTGTATCACCCACCCACTGCAGAAATTTCACAGAGGTTTGAATATTCTCGACGACCAAAGACTCCAATCCCCGAAGAATTGACAAAGTATATTCAGGAATGGTATTGTTTTCGGGAGTTTTACCAAGCGTTGTCGGTATTAAATATAAAGTTCCTTTCATTGGTCAACCCGTTCTATAGTGAAATCGTCCGCAGTTTCATCGGCGCTTCTTTTGTTTGAATATTTCTGAACATACACGCCTGCAATTATGGTAACTATCAATCCTATAAATGCTACAGCTCCATTGAATAAGGAAGTTTTTACTTGTAACTCGTACGTTGGGTGAAGTACGATCTCAGGATATGCTCCTTTTTTATAACTCAGATCTACTGTTGAGCTTTGCATCAATTGTTGAGCCATTTGTATGGAAAGCGTCATTTTGCGCTCGATTTTAGAGCCTGAGTTCGTTTCAAAAGCAATAATCACATACCCGTTACTTTGAGCAGCGATCTGTTTTACTTCCATATCCAGAATGTCAGCGGTGTACTTATCGCCGTCATTGAAAGTACTGGAAGCGCCTGTGTACACAAGTCCTTGTTGAATCACCAAAAAAATGAGATAAGCGGGAATCAACCAGTAAAAAGTGAGTAATCTATATTTCGACATCAGTTATTTCGCTCAATTTCTTTGATCGTTGTTTGATACAAAGCAGGATCCCATATTAAACGCTGTTGATAGTCTTCTTGCATGTGGTTTGCGGAAAGATGAATGAAAAACGCTACCGGAAGCTGGTCAAAGAAAACAGCTTGGGCGGATGTATGTCCGTCAAATACCGAAGTCCCGAAATCGATACCACTCAGCATTCCCATTCGGTTATCATAAATGGCTCCGTAATTAGAAAAACTACGTTTGATCGCCTCTCCACCAAAAACCCATTTCATTTTTTCTTTTACGGCTTTGGATACTTCTTTTGAAATGAGTTCTTCTTTCTCAAGTTTCGCCATTAATGTTGCCATTTCCATTGCCGTGGTTTGAGGAAATTTTGCTAACGCATTTTTTTCCTGAATGAAACTCAGATTTAGCCGCTCATCTTCAAAGAGTTCTTTGGTTTCTGAATTAAACGAGTCTTCATTATTAAATTTTTCTGCCAGTTCTATAACTTTTTCATAAGAAGCTGGAGCGGAAGTATCAGAAATGGTCGGATGAATTGATAAATATAAACCTGCAAAGGGAAGCGGCGGCTCTGTGATCTCAAGATCCAAGCTGTTCATCAGATTAAAAATATTTTCCTTCCCAAGTTTGAACCATACGTAGTCAGAAAGAGCCAATCCATTGGTTTCGATCATAGTAGCAACTACTTCATCTAATGTAAGATTTCCATCCTGAGCTAGAATTTCAAGTGCTTCTAGGCTAGAGTTATGTGCATTCTCACTTATTTGTGGTAAGAATAATCGTTCAATATCTTTGATTGCAACAGGTTCATTTGGGTCGATCTCGTTGGCCAGAACCTGACGTTCATATTCCATCACTAGGAAGAGATTGGAAATAGCTCCCTGAGCACGGGGAATATTGGCTCCGTAATAAATGCCTGAATCAGGTTGATCTACATTAAAGCTAACCACCGACATGTACTCAGGATGCTCGCCAATAAATTCCGTAAGACCTTTAAGTGAAAATGTTTTTTCTACGTATTCGTAGCCTTCTCTCATACCATCGGTGTTGGAAAAAAGGGTTTTAAAGGCAGAATAATTTGGGATTCCGGCTGCTAAAACAATGACTACTGTAGCAGCTACAAAAACGAGGAGGAACTTGAGGGCTCTCTTCAAAACAAAAAATGATTATTGATTGAAATTTAATCTCTGTAAAGATACGAATAACCATTAACCATATTTGAAAAAGGATCGTTGATTTTTGAGGTAAAAAGGGTAGTTACGGAAACACGAAATTTACGCATCGGCTTGTTGTAGCAGGAATTGCCGAACCCATCCCTGTCCCTTCCCTTCGTTGAGGGAAGGGGACTTCGAAATATTGAATTTTAGTAACTAAGAAAATCTTCGAAATAATATAGAAATGAATTATTTGAGTATCTCTCCCTGATCTTAGGGAAAGAACAAGAGTGGGTCAGAGAGTAATGAACTTTAAATCTCAACATCTAATTATAAGCAAGTATCAACTATTGTATTTGTGGAGAAAAGTTTCATGTAATTAGTAATAAAAATAAACCGATTTTTTTTGAAAGCTTTCAGAATAAATATTTTAGTTGCCGTTGTTTAAGCAACCCATCCCTGTCCCTTCCCTTCATTGAGGGAAGGGAACTTTGAAACGGAGAACTGTTATTTGATCGAAAATTATAGAAATAATATAAAAATGAAATATTTAAGTATCTCTCCCTGATCTTAGGGAGAGAACAAGAGTGGGTCAGAAAATATAAGCACAAAATCACGGAATTTATATACTGGCATGCTGGGGCAGGACTAAAGTCCCTGCTTGCTTATGGACGAGATTTCAATATTGAAGATAAGCTAGAAAGGGATTTATCCCTTGGTTTAAAAACTAGAAACGAATTTAAGTACAGGTACATCTAACTAGTTCCGATGGTCTCCGTCGGAACTTTCGTATTAGTGAAAAGCATCACTTTGTGGAAATTTGAATTGTTCTAGTTTTTGATAACTTCGTTTTCGCAGGACTAAAGTCCCTGCTTGCTTATGGACGAGATTTCAATATTGAAGATAAGCTAGAAAGGGATTTATCCCTTGGTTTAAAAACTAGAAACGAATTTAAGTACAGGTATATCTAACTAGTGTCTCTAAGAAAACACCTCATTTTTCAGATAAATCCAAATTTTTTCTATC
>CAXBHO010000002.1:0-102617 GCA_963975485.1 uncultured Balneola sp.
CCGCTTAACAGTATCAAAACTCCTGTTTTTTAGTTTTCTTACAGACACTATATAGGAGAGGACCAAGAGAAGAGTATTAACACATATGAAGAAATGAAGAATAAAGTACCTGAAAAGGGCTATCGCAACAGACCCTTAACGGAGAAGCAAAAAGCAAGCAACACTAAAAAATCAAAAATCAGGGCAAGAGTAGAACACGTATTTGGCTTTATGGAGCAAAGCATGACCGGGTTAGTGTTAAAATCGGTGGGAATGATAAGAGCAACCGGAATAATTGGATTAATCAACTTAACCTATAATTTATTCAGGTATGAACAAATCATAAGATTAAACATAACATACTGATAGATAGATGAAATTGCAGCTTTTTTAGTTGAGTTTGGTAATTTTGTACTACATTGTGCCATAGTTTTTCTCAAAAAGAAGAAAAAGGGTTCTTGTCTTTTTAAGAAAATGGAAAATAACTAATTTTTAGAACCCACCTTAAATAAAAAGAGAAACATGGAAAATATACACTTTAAGCTCTTTATAGCCTTACTATTATTGAGCGTTTATGCTTGTACAGATGGAGTATCTCCCACAGGTGAGCACAAAAGCGAAGATATTAATTTAGAAAATATTTTAACCAGTAGCTCATTAGGTACTGCAGAAGACTATACCATTACTGGAATTCTTGGTGGCGGAAGTATAAATCTTGACGCCGATGGTTCAAATTTACCTTCTTTTGAGTTCAATATTCAATCTGGAAACATGTTTGACATGACTAATCCTATGTCAATTATTTCGGGTAATGCAACTCCATCAAATGTAGATGGGTATTATAATCCTGAATATCAAGCATATACTTTGTTTGCTGATCAAATGCAGTTCAATGGTTCCAGTATTATAAGAACTTTGAATGGGGTAAATACAAGCTCACAATTGTCAAATGATGATATAAGCATGATTAATATCGTTCAAGATGGATTAAACGATGCCGCTTCTTTCTCGGGTGGAACAGGTCCTCCTCCAATTCTAACCTCATCTAATCAAAGTTCTATCCCAATAGTTGAAATGAGTGATAAAGATGTAAAAGAAATGCTTCAGGAAAAGGGGTATAAAGTAAAAAATCTTGGTGGCAGACTTTTCGAAATAACAAAAAGATATAAGAAAAAAGAGGTGGGTAATAAGTTGGAAATAGTGAGCATTTTTGATGCGAATACGGGGAAAATTGACGAAGAAGCAACTCAGTATTATGATGGAAAAGAATCAGGAAAGCACGCCATCAAAAGGAATAGTAACGGAGATGTTTATCTCGTAAGTGGCTCTAAAAATAAAGGGAACGAAGCCATTATTTTAAAAATGAAAAAAAATAAAAACTAAGAATCATGAAATTTTTTAAAATCACATTATTGGTCGTTATGAGCGGTGTTTTTACAAGTTTTGTAAATGCACAAACGGATAGAGTTTCATTTATTCATGGATTAAATAGCGAGCCATCGGTATGGAATACTATGGATTCGGAACTTTCAAGTATTTTCGATTTCTCTTCTTCGAATATATCTTACGCCTCAAATAATTTTATATCCGGTTCGGCTTCAACCGTGTTTATACCTGATGGATCAGTAGTAGTGGCACATAGCGAAGGTGGTTTACTTGCCAGAGAATATTTAAGGCAAAAAGGAAATGATAAATTAAAAGCCTTAATAACAGTTGGTACCCCAAACCTTGGAGCTCCTATTGCAAATAATATTGCAAATGGAAAAGTAGTTAGTACTGTTGAAAATTGGCTGGAAGATCTTTCCGCCGGACCAAGGTACTTCGCTGGTCCATTATTTGGAGATTCATTTGCACAAAATGTGCTAGATTATTTGAATATTTCCGGTACAAGCTTGGCTACAAGGTTTTTAGATAGTTATCTTCTAAGTAATTATGAGACATCTTCTGCTGTAAATGATATGAAAGTCGGCAGCCAGTTTATGAATACCTTAAATGCGAATCCAAACAGTACTCTTCCGAATGCCAGATATGCCATTTATGGAGTAGAACAATTCCAGTCTCATGTTCGGCTTATTACTTCGGTGAATAGACAAAACAATAATGGTAACCCGGTTGAAACAGGACAAGGGTTAGTACCTTACTATTATGCAACATCGGTTTACTTTTTTGTAACATTATATTCCCTCTACACAGCATATCAATTTTATTATTATTATATCAATAGCGACTTTAGTGACCCTTATTATTTTTTCTATTATGATCAATATCAGTACTGGTTAGGTGCTGGAAAAGAATGGGGCAAGGGGCTTATAACTTTGGCTGGAAAAATGCATTTTGACTGGGAAACCCAAATAGTAGGTTCAGATTTTTCATTATCAAGATTAGATTTAGAAGAAAGTGACGCCTTTATTCCAAAAAGATCCCAGGCTCCGGGCTTCTTTGAAATATCAGGGGATGGGATATTTAGAATACTAAAAGCAAATGGTGCGAATCACGTGGAGGAAACCCATCATCCGAGTGTAAAAAATAGGCTTGAACAGATTTTTGTATTCTCTGATGTTAACATCCCTAAAATAACAGGAAACGGCGGTGGGATTGATCCCCCTCCTCCACCTCCTGAAGATTGTTTTCCATTGTTTGTATGCCCAACGGAAAATTAAAATAATACACAATCTAATCCTCGTTTAAGAGTTCTTGAATGGGGATTTTTAACTTGTTAACTTTAAAAATCATGAGCACAAAGCTTTTTTTATTTGTACAGATAATTTTTTTGATGCTGTCTTCCTGCGAAAAAGGTGCAGGGGAAAGTGTTAATTCCGGAGAAGTGGTGTGGTCGGTCAAAAATGTGAATGTACTTACGGTAAGCACCCAACCACTCATTGATCAGGGGCGAGTATTTTTTGAGCAAGATGGCTACCTGAAAGCCTACCGGTTAAAAGAGGGAACACGATTGTGGCAGCAACAAATTACTACTCGTAAGCAACTTAGTTACAGTCGCCAATTCTCCCATTCTAAGGAAGCCATATATATATATTCCGGATTTGAAATACGATCCTACGCGAAAGACTCGGGAAGCCTTTTGTGGACTACTTTTGTGACGGATGACGGCTCTGAGGTTTCGGGTATAGGTGCTCCTATTATGGCACAAGACGAGTTATATTTATACGCTTCTAAACGAGGAGAGCTACTGCAAGTGCAAAAGAGTAGCGGCACTATTGTGCAACGGATTGCTTTGGATACGCTGGTTGCCCCCGGGGTGGTTCAGGGCTCTACCAATCCCATTGCCCCGGCAAACAGTACCTACCTGTATGTTCCCACAGGATATTATGATGAACAGGTAAACCCACCTAAACTAGGGGGCAATGTGATTGCCTACGACCGCACCAACTGGGAGATTGCCTGGGCAAAAGAAGCTCGCTTCACTATACCTCTTGATGAAAGTCAAAATAATCCCGATCCTGACTCCGCTAGTGCGGTTATTCCTGTTCAAGATATCTCTATTACAAGTAAATATGTGATTGGTTTGGCCGGGAAAGTGGTGTTTGCTTATGATCGGAACACCGGTGAACAAGTGTGGTATACTTTAATAAGAGATGCTGGGTGGAATGATGGGAGTCTTGATGGGTTTGATGTGGGTCTGGCTACTACCGAAGACGCCGTATATGCCGTTTCGTTAGGTGGCTTTGCTTACCGCCTCGACATTGAAAGCGGTGAGGTACTGTGGAGTACACCCATTGGGAGTAGTCACACTAGCATCCCAACCGTAGAAAACGGTATGCTATATTTTTCCAACTTTGGCAATGGGGACCTTTGGGTGTTAGATACAGATACGGGCAACGTAATTTTTAACGCCTATCCTCCGGGCTACCAAGCCGATGATTTTGACGTGTATATTTCTTCGCTGGGAGTAGGCGAAGGTTACATGGTGAATGTGGGTGCCAGAGCAGTGTATTGCCTGAAAGCGTTTTAATCTAAGTTATTCCCTGTTGCTAGTGTGCCCAGCAGGAAATTTAAAATCGATTTTAACTTGTTAACTTTAAAAATCATGAGCACAAAGCTTTTTTTAGTTGTACAGATAATTTTTTTGATGCTGTCTTCCTGTGATAAAGGTGCGGGGGAAAGTGTTAATTCCGGAGAAGTGGTGTGGTCGGTCAAAAATGTGAATGTACTTACGGTAAGCACCCAACCACTCATTGATCAGGGGCGAGTATTTTTTGAGCAAGATGGCTACCTGAAAGCCTACCGGTTAAAAGAGGGAACACGATTGTGGCAGCAACAAATTACTACTCGTAAGCAACTTAGTTACAGTCGCCAATTCTCCCATTCTAAGGAAGCCATATATATATATTCCGGATTTGAAATACGATCCTACGCGAAAGACTCGGGAAGCCTTTTGTGGACTACTTTTGTGACGGATGACGGCTCTGAGGTTTCGGGTATAGGTGCTCCTATTATGGCACAAGACGAGTTATATTTATACGCTTCTAAACGAGGAGAGCTACTGCAAGTGCAAAAGAGTAGCGGCACTATTGTGCAACGGATTGCTTTGGATACGCTGGTTGCCCCCGGGGTGGTTCAGGGCTCTACCAATCCCATTGCCCCGGCAAACAGTACCTACCTGTATGTTCCCACAGGATATTATGATGAACAGGTAAACCCACCTAAACTAGGGGGCAATGTGATTGCCTACGACCGCACCAACTGGGAGATTGCCTGGGCAAAAGAAGCTCGCTTCACTATACCTCTTGATGAAAGTCAAAATAATCCCGATCCTGACTCCGCTAGTGCGGTTATTCCTGTTCAAGATATCTCTATTACAAGTAAATATGTGATTGGTTTGGCCGGGAAAGTGGTGTTTGCTTATGATCGGAACACCGGTGAACAAGTGTGGTATACTTTAATAAGAGATGCTGGGTGGAATGATGGGAGTCTTGATGGGTTTGATGTGGGTCTGGCTACTACCGAAGACGCCGTATATGCCGTTTCGTTAGGTGGCTTTGCTTACCGCCTCGACATTGAAAGCGGTGAGGTACTGTGGAGTACACCCATTGGGAGTAGTCACACTAGCATCCCAACCGTAGAAAACGGTATGCTATATTTTTCCAACTTTGGCAATGGGGACCTTTGGGTGTTAGATACAGATACGGGCAACGTAATTTTTAACGCCTATCCTCCGGGCTACCAAGCCGATGATTTTGACGTGTATATTTCTTCGCTGGGAGTAGGCGAAGGCTATATGGTGAATGTGGGTGCCAGAGCAGTGTATTGCCTGAAAGCGTTTTAAGCAACTTCTTGAGTTCCTGTAAAAAGATCGAAACTAAGTGAGAATGTAGTTCCCTCACCAATCACAGAAGTAAAGCTTATCTTTCCATCATGTTCTTCAACTATTTTGCGAGTAATGGCAAGTCCAAGTCCCGTACCACTGGATTTAGTACTGAAATTAGGAACAAAAATAGAGCCCAGGTTTTCCTCAGAAATACCTTCTCCATCATCACTAATCTCAATATTTACTTTGTAATTTGTTTGCCAGCTTTTAATGGAAATGATGCCTTTCTGAGTTTTAGGTATTGCTTCGATACCATTTTTAACCAGATTTATAAACACGCGTTGAAGCTCGTCTTTAGCTCCATTTATAAGCAAAGGATTTTGGTTAAGATCTAGCTTTATAGTAATTGAACGCTCATTTGAATAAAGCTCAGCTACATGCTCCAAAATTGAGTTGATGTCTATTTTGGTGAATTCCTGAGCCATTGGCTGAGCAAAATTTGAGAAATCAGAGGCAATCTTACTCAGAGACTCAATCTGATCAATCATGTTTTTATTTATTTTGGCAATTTTTTCTTTCAGATCCTCATGAGAGATGTTAGAGTCTCTAATTTGTCGGTCAAGATGTTGAAGGTTTAGCTTCATAGGAGTGAGAGGATTTTTGATCTCATGAGCTACTTGTTGAGCCATTTCCTTCCACGCAGCTTCTCGTTCTGCTTCAACCAAATTTTTACGAAGTTCTTGTAAGCGATAAACCATGATGTTAAACGTATTGGTTAAAGCTCCAATCTCATCGTTGCTTTTAACAGGTAATTTTGTCTCTAAACTACCATCAGAGATACTTTTAATTCCCTCACTCAATTCTTCTAAGGGACTTGTCATCCTATTAGCAATAACTGAAGCAACAAATATAAAGATTCCAAATATAACTACGAATAAACCAGCAAGATAGCTTATGGTGGTTAGTAGTTGTTCATTAAAAGATGGAGTTTTCAGGAAGGTGGGAATCGCAGCAATATTCGTAATTACGCCTTCTTGCTTAATTGGAGTATAGCCAATAAGAAATTCCAAATCACCTAATTTAAATTCTTCAATTTCGAGCTCGCTTCTTTGGTTCATAATTGAATTGAACACATTCCAGGGAATCTGAGCGGGGATAAGATGCTGTAAAAATATTTGAGGGGCCGTTGAGCTGATAAGTTCATTTCCTTCAAAAAGAACTGCGTCAGAGTTTGTTAATGTGCTGGATAATAGAAGCGTCTGATTAATATCGTTCTCATCATTATTCTCAAAGGTCGAATTGATTCCGGCTAACTTACTTTTGAGTTCATTGATGGTTATTTCTTCACTTTGATTTGTTATAGCTAACGAAGAAATGGCTATAAGAGCAATCAGGCAAAATAGAGAAGCGATTATAAACCGATCGATGAGGCGATCTTTAAACCTTTTATTTGCTCCAAATATTTGAAAATTCTTTCTCCATTGCAGTAATAATGAAGTCAAAAAAACAAATATTAACAGGTAGAAGAAGAATCTCAGTAAGGAAAAAGCATGATTAAATGGCGTAGTTTCAAGTGTAGAAACTTTAATTACTATATCGGGTGATCGTTGCCAGAATAACTCTTTCACAGTTTTATTGTTGAGATTGGAGCTCTCAAAGAACAGAGAATCCTGGCTTAAATGAGTAGAAACTTGTTCTGTTAACATATTGTAATTGGGGATCTCAATAGGTAGACCTGATAAGGAAATTCTGGAGAGACTATTATTGGTGTATTCGCTTAGTAGAAAAGTAGAATTCTTGTCTTCTTCTCTTTTACTGGCAATTACTGCACGTAAAGGTTTTCTGTATTGAGGTTGTTCCTGATACACTGAGCTGATAATCCAACCTAGTTTCTCTTCACTTGTTGGCGAGGCAAAAAACGGAATCCATCCCTGCCTGAAGGATGTGTATTTTGCAGGTGGTTGTTCGAGAGGATTTTTTCTGATAATGGGGCGAAGCCGATCTCTTCGAATACGTTCTTGCACATAAGGCACTTCAAGGCTAAACATGTCGTATGCTTTTGTCCACCCGGGCGCATTTAAGTTGGAAGTGAATTCAGAAATTGGATCACCGTTGCTGTCAATTAATTGAATTGAAAATGAAAAAGATTGCCAATTTGGGTTTTGTTTAAATAATGGCTCAACTTGCTTATTAAACTCTGCGGCTAATAAAGAGCGGTTATTTTGCACACTACTGAGTTCTAAATCAGAAAGGTGAGTTTCGAGATGGTTTAATATCTCTATTGTGATAATTTCAATCTGAAGGTCGCTCTCTTGGGCAAAATTTTCTGCTTCTTCACGCATAGCATTCGATTGCCATTCGATTTGCCCGTAGTAAAAAGGAGTGTAAGCAAATACTGAAGCGAGAAAAGAGATAAGAATGAATAGCCTAAGTCTGGATTTAGTTCTTAGATTTAGTGAACCTTGCCATGAAAAATAAGCGCTCAACAGCAGAATTGAAAAAAGAACAGATGCTAAATATAAGCTCCAGTTGTATTCAGAGCTTAAGTAGAAAGCATTAAGAAGTATAATTCCAACTAAGAAACCGGAAACAATTGCAGCAACTAAAAAATACCCCTTCCCCTCAATAGACTTTAAAAGAAAGATGATTAAATAAACGACCGACCAGGAAGCCGATATGGATAAAGCTCCTGAAAAGAAGTAGTACACAAACACATCAACATCAGGTACTAACTTAAGATCATTAAGGTTTAGAGGAGTTTGAACTGTGATATTATACAAAGACACGGAGATTCCGATAAATACAGCAGCAATAAGAATTCCAATAATAATCAGTATTGCTGCTCCCAAGCCAATAGAAATCTTTTGTTCAATTTCTTGGTTTGAGTAGTAGAAATCGGCAACAAAAACGGCAAAAGAAAGAGCTAAAAGAGCATTTAGTGCCAGATAAAATAACTCGATCTGAATGGACTGATCTCCAAGAACAAGTTCAAGATTTAAAAAAGGAAGAAGTGTCCATGAGAAAATCCAAATCAGGAAAATAGAGGTTGTAGAGATAAGGAATGTGTTTCTTGGATCAAAATAGGAGGGTAAATTAAACAGCAAAAACACTGATACAAGTAAAATTAATACAATAAATACTAATCTAAGTTTGGTGTGGCTTACAACTCGAGATTTTTGAAAAGTATCAATGTCCATTTCTGAGGCATAGATGGTAGCACTAAAACTGCTATCGGCGTATGCTTGTTCTGTTTTAAAAATGATGTCATCAGGAAGAGTGTTGTTAAGAGTAAAATGAACCGGAAAGTTGAAATCTAAATCCAACACTTTGGGAATAGTAAGTTCTGTATCGCTTCCCAGATCCAGTATATTGTTTTGCTGAAGTTTCTTAGACGTTGTTAGAAAATACTCGGCTCCTGATATATCTAAAATTTTTTGTGAAGATGTGAGCGCCGTTACATTTTGTACCGTATTCGTATTTATTACTATGTTGCCGGAACTTGAAGGAGTTTTATTAGCTGAAATTGGAATTTTAAATCCAGTCCATATTATAGAAGTGCTGTCATTTTTTAGATTGGTACCCCAGTAAGAATTATCCTCTAAAAGGAGATTGTGGATTTCGGTTAGTGAAGCCTCACTATCTAATAATTTCTTTACTTCAGTTCCAAGTAGTTCATTATCAGTTTTAAATTTTGATATAAATTGTTCAAAACTTTTTGAAGCTGACCCTACATTTTGAGCGGCTAAGGATTCAATCTCATTTCGGGAAGGCTCATCATTTGAATGCCGTATTTCAAAAAATCCTAAACCCAAAGCAATGAGCCCCAGAATTGAGGCTATTACATATAGTTTTATTGGGCGCTCAGCTTTCAACATTGAATGAGATTAGAAATACTGTTATCAGGTTCTCCATTAAGTACTGAAACTATTGCCTTGGAAGCAAGCATTCCGATAGCTTCTCTTGTCTCAAAAGTAGCGCTTGCAATATGAGGAAGAAGAATACAGTTTGGCGCATTAAGAAGTTTAGGATGAACTTTCGGCTCTTCTTCAAATACATCAATACCTGCTCCGGATATATGGTGCGAATGTAAGGCTTCAGCTAAAGCCGCTTCATCAACCACGGGACCACGAGAAATATTAATAAGAATAGAATGATCCGGCATTAGCTTAAAAACTTCTTTTCCAATTAAATGATGTGTTTGCTCAGTTAGAGGACAGTTCAAGCTTAATACATCGCTGGTTGTTGCAAGTTCCTCAAGGGAATCTACATATATTGCATTTAATTTATGTTCAATATCTGAGGAAACAGGTTTTCGGTTGTGATAGGCTATCTTCATTCCAAAAGCTTTTGCTCTTAAGGCAAAAGATTGTCCAATTCTTCCCATTCCAACAATTCCCAAAGTTTTATTTCGAAGTTCCATCCCTAAAAACCCAAGAGGTTCCCATCCTGTAAACTTACCTGCTTTAAGATATTGTTCTGCTTCGTTGAACTTTCGAGTAACTGCCATTAACAAGCCCATCGCGAAATCTCCACAAGCTTCTGTTAACACATCGGGAGTATTGGCTACTTTTATACCTAAAGATTGTGCTGCTTTCACATCAATATTGTTGTAACCCACAGCAAAATTAGCAACAATTTTTAAATTTGAACCTGCTTCTAACACTGATTTTGAGACGGGATTGGATAGCATGCTCAGCAAAGCATCGTATTCAGGGATAGCTTTCACCAGATTAGCTTCATTTTGAAACTCTCCCTTTTTACCAATATGAACGTCAGCATAATCTTCTAAAAAAGAAATTACACGTTGAGGAATAGGCTCAGTAACAAGAACTTTAAAAGATTGCCGAGCCATAACATCTTATTCTGTTTCATCTTTAATATGAGTGATTTTTGCATCATTCCACATTCTCTCAATATCGTAGTAGCGTCTTTTTTCTTCGCTCATCACATGCACAACAATATTCACATAGTCTAGAATAATCCAAGCCCGAGAACTTCCGCCTTCTTTTCTCCAGGTTTTCTCAGAGCATTTATTCAGCACATCTTCTTCAACTGCATCAGCAAGTGCTTTAACTTGAACGTCAGAATTACCATGGCAGATCACAAAATATTCAGCGAGAGTTGTTAACTCAGAAACATCTAATACAATAATATCATTAGCCTTTTTACTTAATAAAGCTTCAGTAATAACATCTAAAACCTCACTCGGTTTTAAATCTTCTTCAGAGTAAGCATTTGAAAATTGATCTTTTTTAGGCAATGTATTTTTTGAAGTTTAATTAGTGTTAAGTATTTGGTAATCTTTTCCGAGAACAACGGTTACATCAAGATAAAAATCTGAAGACTCTTCTCGAATTATATTTTGTTCTGAAATGCCAAGAGCATTTGCTACCCTTCGAGCATTATTGGGAGAAGAACTTCTCGAGATTACAAAAGTTTTCTCAACGTCAAATCGTTCAAAATTGCCAACTTCTACAACATCAAACCCGTTATTTCTAAGATGAGTAGTAAAGTTATTAGCAATGCCGGGTTCCCCACAGCCATTAAGCACTTCAAGCTGAATAATAGAACCTATGAGCTCGGTGGTTTGATCGGCTCTTTGATTAAAAATTCTTGGATAGATAATTCGAGTGAATAAAGCAATCAAAAGCCCTAAAAGAAGAACGCTCAAAAACCCAATCGCAGCATTTAAATAAAGATTTTTTGTGGATATGCTCTTCTCGTGTTGAATTTCAGCCATTAAAAATATTAATAGAACCCTGGATTGAAGCTATTAAAGTTATTGTATCTATTGTACCCGAACGGTGATAGTCCAAATGAATTATATGGCAGGCGTTGATATTGCAGGCGAATAGTTGCGTTATCACTTATCTTATAATTCAATTCTGCATTACTTAGCATAACTTGAGGCTTATTCTGATTGTATCCATATAAATTATTTCCACCAAAAGGAGAGTGAAAAAAAGAAACATCAACACGTCCTTGAAGTCGATCACTAAATGCAATATCCATTGTATTGGTGTAAGCATTTAAGTTTTGATAAGAACCGCCAACCGAGCTAAAACTCATGGCGTAAGAATGGCTCATTTGAACATTGTTTTGAAAAAAACTAGCCAATTTACTTTGAACAGTAGCGCTTTGAGAATTAATTATAGAACCGCGATAATCAATCGGTTGAGAAACATCCCCTCGAAGTTGAGCGCGTGCATCAAAAGAAATTAGTAACAAAAAAGAAGTTATTGATAGTAAGAGTGATTTTTTCATAATAAATTTGTTTGGCTCGTTAACGTTGAACCTACTCTTTAAATATAAACAATCGACACCTAATAATAAATAGAAGTTCAAATGAACTTGAATTGAAAAAGAATGAATAAAAAGCTATCTTTCTCAACTTTGGAAAACAGCAATTTAAAACCTCCATTCAACCCAAGGAGAGATGAAACTCACCGATTTTAGATACGAACTAGAAGGATTAAACGTGCCAGAAGAACCACTTAAGAAAAGAGACGATGCACGTCTTATGGTTCTTAACAGAGCAGAACAAACAATTGAGCACAAGAAATTCTCAGATATTCATGAATATTTGAACGAAGATGATGTTGTGATATACAACAATACTAAAGTTTTTCCAGCCCGTTTGAATGGAAAAAAGGAAAAAACCGAAGCCGATATCGAAGTATTTTTGTTGAGAGAGCTTCAACCGGAAAATATGTTATGGGATGTTTTGGTAGAACCTGCCAGAAAAATCCGAATCGGAAATAAACTTTATTTCGGAGAAGAAGAAGATGAGCTGATGGCAGAGGTTGTTGACAATACAACTTCCCGTGGTAGAACAATTCGATTCTTATTTGATGGTGGATACGAACAGCTGTATGAAAAATTGGATTCACTTGGTAAAATGCCATTGCCTCCTTATATCGAAAGAGAGCCTGTTGATGAAGATAAAGAAAGATATCAAACAGTGTATGCAACAGAGCGAGGAGCCGTAGCTGCCCCAACGGCAGGGATGCACTTCACTGAAGATTTGATCAAAAAGATTGAGAAGAAAGGAGTGCAAATGCTCCCAATTACACTTCATATAGGATGGGGAACATTCCGTAACGTTGAAGTAGAAGACCTTACAAAGCACAGAATGGATTCGGAAAATTTCTTCCTGTCAAAAGACACTTCTGATAAGATCAACATGGCGCTGAAATCTAAAAAGAATAAAGTAGTTGCAATCGGAACCAGTGCTGTTCGTGTGATCGAAACAAGCGTTATGGCTAGTGGAATGTCCAAAATGGGTACAGGTTGGACAGATAAGTTCATTTATCCACCATATCCATTTAAGATCACAGAAGCGCTGATCACTAACTTCCATAGACCGGAATCTACATTACTCATGTTAGCCGCAGCTTTTGGCGGATATGATTTCATAATGGAAGCTTACGAAGAAGCTAAAAAGGAAAACTATCGCCTATTTTCATTTGGCGATGCAATGTTGATTATTTAATTGGAAAAAAAGGCGGTCATAATTCCGGCTGCCGGATCAGGAATCCGAATGGGTTCCGATATTCCAAAGCCATTTATCAAAATTTCAGGGAAAACTATACTTCAAAGATCAATTGAATGTTTTCTTGAAATTGAAGGAGTGGTACAAATAATTATTGCTACTTCAGAAGAATACTTCGATGAGTGTAATAAAATTTTTGCAAGCATTCATGCTTCAAATATTTCTTTTCAGGTTATTGAAGGTGGTACTGAAAGACAATATTCTACTCAGAACGCTTTGAATGAAGTAAACAGCAAAGTGGAGTTGGTGGCAATTCATGATGCAGTGAGACCTTTTGCGAACACATCTCAAATTCGAGATTGTTTTAAAGCAGCGAATGAAATTGGCGGAGCGATTTTAGGAGTTCCGGCAAAAGATACCATCAAAAAGGTAAACGCTGAAAACTTCATAAAAAAAACACCAAGCCGTTCCGAATTGTGGCAAGCTCAAACTCCTCAGATTTTTAAAACTTATTTGATTAAAGAAGCGTACGACTCGGCAATAAAAAATAACTTTCTGGGAACAGATGATGCTTCTTTGGTAGAGCAAATTGGCGAAAAAGTTAAAATAGTTAACGGAAGTAGAGAAAATTTTAAGATAACTTATCCAATAGATTTAAAAGTTGCTGAACTCATCATAAACAAAAGTATATGACAAGTATGAGAATCGGATACGGCTACGATGTGCATAAATTGGTTGAGGGTCGGAAGTTAATACTTGGAGGCGTTGAAATACCTCATAAGCTAGGATTAGCAGGGCATTCTGATGCGGATGTTTTGCTCCATGCGATAACAGATGCTTTGCTCGGGGCTTTAGCTCTTGGAGATATTGGAAAACATTTTCCTGATACTGATTCAAAGTATAAAAATGCAGATAGTCGTATTCTTTTAAGAAAAGCTTATCAGCTGATAAAGAAAAAAGGCTACGAGTTAGGAAATCTTGATGCTACTATCGTTGCTCAAGAGCCAAAATTAGCTCCATACATACTCAAGATCAGAGAAACAATTTCTTCAGATCTTGAGGTGAATCTTGAAGATATTTCTGTAAAAGCAACAACTTCTGAATGGTTAGGATTTGAAGGGAGAAAGGAAGGCATCTCGAGTTCGGCGGTAGTTTTACTCTCAAAAATAGGCTGATGGCAGATCAAATAGTTCAAAGTATTGTTGATTGGATCAGTGTTGTTCCTCCCATAGGCATTTATTTAATCTTTTTTGGAATTGCCTACTTAGAGAATTTGATTCCCCCAATGCCCGGTGATGTAATCGTTGCATTCGGAGGATATCTTGCTGCGGAAGGGACAGTGTCATTCACTATTTTATTAGTTGTAACTGTTACTGCTTCTGTTCTCGGGTTTATGAATATGTATTGGTTTGGCCGCAAATGGGGTTCTCAAATTGAAGACAACCCTAAAAGACCTTTTCTTTTACGCTTCATAGATTACAAATACTTTCAGAAGGGGAAAAAATGGATGCAGAGATGGGGTCAGTGGATTGTTTTTGGGAATCGCTTTCTTGCCGGAACACGATCTGTAATTTCTCTTACTACCGGAATGTCAGGTTTAAAAGTACCGGAAACAGTATTGAATTCTTTTTTAAGCTCTCTTTTATGGAACACATTATTACTTGGAGCAGGTTGGTATGTGCAAGATAATTGGGAAGTAATAGGGCAATATTTATCCAATTACGGTAAAATAATTTTAGCAATCATTGTATTGTTATTTTTGATAAGAGTCGTAGTTTTGAAGGCTCAAAAAAACAAAGCAAAAGGCTAGAAATAAGGTTGTAATTTTTTAGTTAGAATTGTTGACTATAAGATGAACTATGAGTATTTTTCCAGTCTTTCGCAAATGCCAGTGTAGCTCAGTTGGTAGAGCAACGGTTTTGTAAACCGTCGGTCGTCGGTTCGACTCCGGCCACTGGCTCAGCTATATTGATTTATTGAAAGAATTTGGGGAGATACCAAAGCGGCCAACTGGGGCAGACTGTAAATCTGTTGTCTTACGACTTCGTAGGTTCGAATCCTGCTCTCCCCACGCGAAAGCGAGCGTAACTCAATTGGTAGAGTGTCACCCTTCCAAGGTGAATGTTGCCGGTTCGATCCCGGTCGCTCGCTCATTGGAATAGAAGCCGATATAGCTCAGAGGTAGAGCACTTCCATGGTAAGGAAGGGGTCGTCGGTTCAAATCCGACTATCGGCTCTGTCGATAATCGTTTAAAATTTAATTAACACAAACAAGACAAAGACATGGCAAAAGAGACCTTTCAACGCACCAAGCCACATGTAAATGTGGGAACGATTGGACACGTAGATCACGGTAAAACTACGCTAACGGCGGCGATTACGACCGTAATGGCGAAAACTTACGGTGGAGTAGCGCAGGCATTTGATCAAATTGACAACGCTCCGGAAGAAAGAGAGCGTGGAATTACTATTGCAACGGCGCACGTAGAGTACGAAACAGCAGCGCGTCACTACGCCCACGTAGATTGCCCGGGGCACGCCGATTACGTAAAGAACATGGTAACCGGTGCGGCGCAAATGGACGGAGCTATCGTAGTGGTAGCGGCAACCGATGGGCCAATGCCTCAGACTCGTGAGCACATCCTTTTGGCACGCCAGGTAGGTGTACCTGAGATTGTGGTGTTCATGAACAAGGTTGATTTGGTGGATGACGAAGAATTGCTAGAGTTGGTAGAGCTGGAAATAAGAGAGCTGCTATCTGCGTACGAATTTGATGGTGATAACATTCCTGTGATCCAGGGATCAGCACTGGGCGCTCTAAACGGGGAGCCACAGTGGGAAGAGAAAGTGATCGAGCTTATGGAAGCGGTAGACACAACCATCCCAACGCCGGAGCGTGATGTAGATAAACCCTTCCTAATGCCGGTAGAGGATGTATTTAGTATCACAGGTCGTGGAACGGTAGCAACCGGTCGTATTGAGCGTGGGGTGTTAAAGCTAAACGATGAGGTTGAAATTGTAGGCATTGTAGAAGCTCCGATGAAGAGTGTGGTAACAGGAATCGAGATGTTCCGTCGCTTGCTAGACCAAGGTCAAGCAGGAGACAATGCGGGAATCTTACTGCGAGGAATTGCAAAAGAAGACTTGCAGCGCGGCATGGTGCTGTGCAAGCCAGGTACAATTACTCCCCATAAGCAGTTTGAGTGTGAAGTGTATGTACTAAGCAAAGACGAAGGTGGAAGACACACGCCGTTTTTCAAAGGATATCGGCCACAGTTTTACTTCCGTACAACGGATGTAACGGGTTCTTGCGAACTTCCAAGTGGAGTGGAGATGGTGATGCCGGGAGACAATGTAAAGCTCTCCGTAACGCTCATCCAGCCGGTAGCGATGGAAGAAGGCTTGCGATTTGCGATCCGCGAAGGTGGGCGTACTGTAGGTGCTGGTGTGGTAACTAAAATTTTAGACTAAGCACTACCAGCTAAGCGAATTTGCGGTTAAAGTAGATGGTTTACGCCATCTACTTTCCGTGTATAAACGGGCGTAGCTCAGTTGGTAGAGCACTGGTCTCCAAAACCAGGTGTCGGGAGTTCGAGTCTCTCCGCCCGTGCAAATAAATTAAACGAATAAGCATAATGGCTAAATTATTAGAAGTTTTTGACGGTGTAGTAAATGAGTTCAAAAAAGTAGCATGGCCTACTCAGAAAGAACTAATTGACAGCACTGTGATTGTTGTAGTTTTCTCGATAATTCTATCTGTTTTTGTATTTGGTGTTGATCAAGTATACAGTACTGCTTTAGAATACATTTACAATTAAGAATATGAGTGTTGAACTAGTACATGATTGGTACGTAGTGCGTTGTTTTTCCAGTCATGAAAACAAAGTAAAAGAATTTCTTGACCGTGAGATTGAAGAACAAGATTTAGGTGACAAGGTGAAAGAAGTTCTTGTTCCTACAGAAACTATTGTTGAGATCCGCGGAGGGAAAAAGAAAACCAGAGAAAAGAATTTTTTCCCCGGCTACATCTTGCTCAACACTCACTATGATGAAGAAGTAAATAATTTAGTGCAAAGTGCACCTTCCTGCTTAGGATTTTTAAAAGTAGGAAAGACACAAACTATTCCTCACCCATTGAAGAAACACGAAGTGGACAGAATTATTGGACGTGTTAGAGAAGGTGGAGAAGAGAATGCAAATATTGAGATTCCGTTTAGTGAAGGCGATCTCGTAAAAGTTATATCGGGGCCATTCAAAGATTTTGATGGAACCGTACAGGAAGTTAACACCGATAAATTAAAATTGAGAGTGATGGTTTCCATTTTTGGACGCCGAACCCCTGTAGAAGTAGATGTGAACCAAGTGGAATCCACTACTTAAAAAAAGAAACTAGTTGATGCTAGCTATTACGCAACCAAACAGAAGTTATTAATCATTTAGGATCCTGATAATCCATGGCTAAAAAAGTTGAAAGAATCCTGAAACTCCAAATTGTTGGTGGACAGGCAAACCCTGCTCCCCCGGTTGGACCGGCACTCGGTCAGGCTGGAATTAACATTATGGAGTTTTGCAAAGCCTTTAACGCTAAGACTCAGGAAAAAGCCGGAACTGTAATTCCAGTTGAGATTACTGTGTACGCTGACAAGTCTTTTACATTCAAAACAAAGACACCACCAGCGCCAGTATTACTCAAGAAAGCTGCGAAGATAAAGGCCGGCTCAGGCGAACCCAATCTAAAGAAGGTTGGAACGGTTACCTGGAGCCAATGCAAAGAAATAGCAACAGAAAAAATGGAAGACTTAAATGCGTTTGACGTTGAAGCTGGTGCTGAAATGATTGCTGGAACGGCTCGGAGTATGGGTCTAAGAGTAAATCGCGATAAATAAGGAATTGTGATTATGGCAAAAAAAGGAAAGAAATACGAACAAGCCGCGGCATTAGTTAATCCGGAGATTGAATATTCTCTGGAAGAAGCATGTGATCTGGTTAAAAAAACTTCAACCCGAAATTTTGACGCTTCAGTGGATATTGATATTCGCTTAGGTGTTGATCCACGACACGCCGATCAAATGGTACGTGGAACTGTGAGCTTGCCTCATGGTACAGGTAAAGAAGTTCGAGTTTTAGCTTTGGTAAACGAAGCAAAACAAGATGAAGCCAGAGAAGCAGGTGCCGACCATGTTGGTATGGACGAATACATCAAAAAAATTGAAGAAGGTTGGGCGGATATCGATGTGATAATCGCTACACCAGATGCAATGGGAAAACTCGGTAAACTAGGACGTTTCCTAGGGCCCCGTGGGCTTATGCCAAACCCCAAAAGTGGAACGGTTACAATGGATGTGGCTGATGCTGTTAAACAAGTTAAAGCAGGTCAGATTGATTTTCGAGTTGATAAATTCGGAATTCTACATACATCAGTAGCTAAAATAAGTTTTGACGCAACCGCAATTAAAGAAAATGCTGAAGCATTTCTTTCAACTGTGATGCGTTTGAGACCAGCTTCCACTAAAGGACTATACGTGAAATCAATTTTCATGAGTAGTACGATGGGACCAAGCATACCTATAAGTAGAACCGCAGTTACATCCCTATAAAATAGGAGGAATTAAATTATGCCTACTGCAGAAAAAAAAGCAGTCTTAGACGAAATCACAGAAAAGCTGAATAGTGCTAATGGTATTTATATCACAAAGTACACCGGTATGTCTGTGGCTGACGCTAACGAATTGCGCGGAGCATTCCGCAAAGGAGACATCTTCTTCAAAGTTTACAAGAATAAGCTGATGAAGCTTGCAATGGAAGAAGTTGGAGGTTACGATAAAGTACTCCCTTCTTTAATTGAGCAAAATGCATTTGCATTCGTTGAAGATGAATTGTCTGCACCAGCTAAAGTATTAAAAGAGTTTACTAAGGATAAGAAGAGTCCAGAATTCAAAGCCGCTTTTATAGATGGCGAATTCTACTCTGCTGATCAATTGGAAGCTCTCGCCGCAATGAAGTCTAAAAACGAAGTTATTGGCGATATACTTGGTCTGTTGATGTCACCTGTACAAAGTGTAGTAAGTGCGCTTACTGCCCAAGGGTCAAACCTTGTTGGTGCTGTTAAAACTATTGCCGAAAAAGGCGACGAATAATATTTATTAAACATGTCGAAAGACATTAAAAATTTTACTTAAAAAAATAACTGGAGATAAAAATGGCTGACGTTAATAAACTGGCTGAAGAGCTTGTCAACCTAACTATCAAAGAAGCAAACGAACTAGCAAAAGTTCTTGAACAAGAATACGATATCAAACCTGCAGCAGCAGCTGTTGCAGTTGCTGGACCAGCCGGAGGCGGAGACGCTGCTGCTGCTGAAGAGCAAACAGAATTTGATGTTGTTCTTGAAGCTGCTGGTGGAAAGAAAATCGCTGTGATCAAAGAAGTTCGCGGTATCACTGGTCTTGGGCTTAAAGAAGCTAAAGGATTAGTTGATGACGCACCTAACACTATTAAAGAAGGTGTTTCTAAGGCAGAAGCTGAAGAGATCAAAGCTAAGCTTGAAGAAGCTGGAGCTACAGTAGAGCTTAAATAAGCTTTTTTACAATATTCGCACTTAGCCGATATCGTGAAAACGGTATTGGCTATTGGCGTCTATATTACTTAACCCTGTTATTTATAGGGTTTTTACCGTTTAATTTACCTTCAACAAAAAGGAGAGGTTCCTTTTGAACAAGAAGATGCAAACTATTCCACATACGGATCGCCAATCTTTTGGGCGAACTAAAGAAGTTTTAGAGTATCCCGATTTTCTGGATATCCAATTAGAATCATTCGAAAAATTTGTTCAACTTGATATTGCACCGAACGAGCGTGTAAATCAAGGATTGCAGCGAATATTTCTGGAGAACTTTCCAATTCAGGATACCCGCGAAACGCACATACTTGAATTTTTATATTATAACGTTGACGTTCCAAGATATACCATCAAAGAATGTCAGGATCGTGGACTAACCTATTCAGTTCCATTGAAAGCAAAACTTCGACTTTCATCAGTTGATGATGGTGATGAAGCTAGTGAAACAATTGAGCAGGAAGTGTTTTTAGGCGATCTGCCATGGATGACAAATCGTGGAACGTTCATTATTAATGGCGCTGAGCGTGTGATTGTATCCCAGTTACACCGTTCGCCGGGTGTGTTTTTTGGACAATCTGTTCACCCGAATGGTACCCAGTTATATTCAGCTCGAGTGATTCCTTTTAAAGGATCATGGATTGAATTTACTACGGACATTCGTGACGTGCTTTGGGCTTACATCGATCGTAAGAAAAAGATTCCTGCAACTACGTTACTACGCGCACTTGGATTTTCTACCGATATGGATCTTTTGAGCTTGTTTGAGCTTTCAGAAGACTTGAAAGTTGGAACAAAAGCTAATTTCAAAAAGAATCTTGTTGGAAAACGACTTGCTCAAAACGTTATCGTTGAAGAGATGGAAGAAGTTGTTGATGATGAGACGGGTGAAGTTACAGAAGCATTGAATCGTAAAATCATTTTTGAACGTGATCATGAACTCACTGAAGACGACTTCGGTATGTTTGGAGAAATCGATCAGAAAACGGTTTTGGTTCAAAAAATCACTTCTGAAGAATCTGGGCGTTCAGTGATGATGAACACGTTACGTAAAGATCCAACCTGGGACGAAACTTCTGCACTTGGAGAAGTTTATCAGCAAATCAGATCGGGTGAAATGCCGGATCCTGAAACAGCTCGTTCTATCCTAGAAAGATTATTCTTTAGTGATAAGAAATATGATCTTGGAGAAGTAGGGCGATACAGATTGAACAAACGGCTTCGCTTAGAAGGTAATGAAGATATTCAGTATCTATTGAAAGAAGATATTGTAGCGATTATCACAGAAGTTATTCGTCTTAAAAATATGAAATCTCAGGTGGATGATATTGACCACTTGAGTAATAGACGTGTACGTACTGTTGGTGAACAACTTGGGCAGCAGTTTGCAGTTGGTCTTGCTAGAATGGCAAGAACAATTAAAGAGAGAATGAACTCTCGTGATGCTGAGCAGTTGACCCCACAAGATCTTGTGAATGCTCGCACTATTTCTAGTGTAATCAACACATTCTTTGGTACCAACCAGCTTTCACAGTTCATGGATCAAACTAATCCGCTTGCAGAATTGACGCACAAGCGTCGTATGTCTGCGCTTGGCCCTGGTGGTCTAACTCGTGAACGTGCCGGTTTTGAGGTTCGTGATGTTCACTACACGCACTATGGACGACTTTGCCCAATTGAAACTCCTGAAGGTCCAAACATTGGATTGATTTCATCACTATGTATTCATGCAAAAGTGAATGATTTTGGATTCATTGAAACACCTTATAGAAAGGTGAAGGATAAGAAAGTTTCTAAGAGTGTAGAATATTTAGCAGCTGAGCAGGAAGATGAAACAGTAATTGCACAGGCTAATGCTGAATTAGATGAAAACAATACTTTTGCAAACGATGCAGTTTTCTCTAGAATGCGTGAAGGTAACTACTTAGTTGCTAAGGCAGAAGAGATCGAATACATGGATGTGGCTACAAACCAAATCACATCACTTGCTGCTGCATTAATTCCATTTATCGAGCATGATGATGCAAACCGTGCCTTGATGGGCTCGAACATGCAACGCCAAGCTGTACCATTATTAAGACCAGAAGCCCCTGTTGTAGGCACCGGATTAGAGCACAGAGCGGCTCGTGATTCACGTGCTATTGTTACAGCTGATGCTAAAGGTGAAGTGGTATATGTAAGTTCTACTGAAGTTCGTATCAAATACGAAAGAGATGAATTAGATCAACATTGCTATTTCGATGGTGGAATTAAATCCTATGATTTAGAGAAGTTTACCCGAACAAATCAGGATACTTGTACTAACCAACGTTCTATTGTTAAAGTAGGCGACAGGGTTAAAAAAGGACAAGCTATTGTAGATGGTTGCTCAACGGACGGTGGAGAGCTGGCTCTTGGGCGTAATTTACTCGTGGCTTTCATGCCATGGAGAGGTTACAACTTTGAGGATGCGATTGTAGTTAGTGAGCGTATTGTTCAAGATGACATTTATACTTCTATTCACATTACGGAGTTCGAACAACAAGTTCGTGACACTAAACGTGGTGAAGAAGAGCTTACGCGTGAAATTCCAAACGTAAGTGAAGAAGCTACTCGTAACTTAAACGAGAAAGGCATTATCAGAGTTGGAGCGAAAATCAATCCGGGTGATATCTTGGTTGGTAAAATCACTCCAAAAGGTGAAACAGACCCAACTCCGGAAGAAAAACTTCTCCGTGCAATTTTCGGTGATAAAGCAGGTGATGTAAAAGATGCTTCTCTGAAAACTCCCCCGGGCGTTTCTGGAACAATCATCAATACCAAGCTTTTCAGCCGTAAGCGTGATGAGTTAATCTCAAGAAAAGAAGAGAAAAAAAGAGTAGAGCAAGAAAAAGAAAGACATGCTGAAAAACTTGCAGAATTGAATCAGCACTGGGCTGACAAAATGTACTCTCTTCTAAGAGATAAAACGTCTCCCGGAGTACTCAACTACAGTAATTATGAGTTGATTCCTAAGGGTGAGAAGTACAAAAAATCAGTATTTGAAGAATTAGATCCGGTAAATATTAATGAAAATATTGACTGGGCTACAGACAAGGAATTGGTAGAAAAAGTAAAACTACTATTTGCAAACTATCGTGATCTTCGACGTAAAATCGACAGTGAGGCAAAACGTCGTACGTTTGCAATTCAAGTAGGTGATGAACTACCTCCCGGGATCATCCAAAAAGCTAAAATCTATGTTGCTAAAAAGCGTAAGCTTCAGGTAGGTGATAAGATGGCGGGTCGTCACGGTAACAAAGGTGTTGTTGCTAAGATCGTACCGCAGGAAGACATGCCGTTTATGGCTGATGGTACTCCTGTTGATATCTGCTTGAACCCACTTGGTGTACCTTCGCGTATGAACCTTGGCCAGATCTACGAAACGATCCTTGGTTGGGCAGCAAAGGAACTTGGCGTAACATTTGCATCTCCGATTTTTGACGGAGCCAGCATGGATGACGTAAAAGGAAAATTACGAGAAGCAGGATTACCGGAAGATGCTCGTGTAAATCTATACGACGGTCGTACCGGTGAACCATTCTCACAAAAAACTACAGTGGGATACATCTACATGATTAAACTGAATCACTTGGTTCAAGATAAGATGCATTCACGTTCAATCGGGCCATATTCATTAATTACGCAACAGCCATTGGGTGGTAAAGCTCAATTTGGTGGTCAGCGACTTGGTGAGATGGAAGTTTGGGCACTGTACGCATATGGTGCTTCAAGCATCTTGAAAGAAATGCTCACTGTAAAAAGTGATGATGTTAAAGGGCGATCAAAAGTTTATGAAGCCATTGTTAAAGGTGAAAACCTTCCTGATGGAGATGTGCCCGAATCATTCAAAGTACTACTTCGAGAGCTTATGGGTCTCGGACTTGAAATACATATACAATAATCACTGTTAATTATTTAATGGAGGAATACCCTTGCCAATAACAAAAACATTAACAGTTACCAACGACTTTAACAGCATCGGAATATCACTTGCTTCGGCTGAGACAATATTGTCACGTTCACACGGTGAAGTCTTAACACCAGAAACGATAAACTACAGAACCTTTAAGCCGGAAATGGACGGTCTTTTTTGTGAAAAGATCTTCGGACCGGTTAAAGATTATGAGTGCCATTGTGGTAAATACAAGCGTATTCGCTACAAAGGTATTATCTGTGATCGTTGCGGTGTTGAAGTAACAAGAAAAGCTGTTCGCCGTGAGCGAATGGGTCATATTACCCTAACCGTTCCTGTTGTACACATTTGGTACTTCAAGTCTTTGCCAAACAAGATCGCATACCTGTTGGGTATGTCGTCTAAGAACTTAGATCGAATCGTATATTATGAAACTTTCGTGATTATTAATCCTGGTGTTGCTCGTGATTTGGGTTACGCTAAAGGTGATATGATCTCTGAAGAAGAGAAATACGATATCTTAGATCAACTTCCGGAAGATAACTACGAACTTGATCACGAAGACGAAGATAAGTTCATAGTAAAGGAAGGTGCTGATGCGCTAGCTTCAATGCTTGCCGATCTTGACCTTGATGAATTAGCTTATCAATTACGTTACGAAGTGAAGCATGAAACTTCACAAATGCGTAAGAAGAAGAAGCTTAAACGTCTTCAAGTTATAGAATCTTTCCGTGCTGCCTCTGTGCACACAGAAAACAAACCAGAATGGATGTGCCAGAGCGTAATTCCGGTGATTCCACCAGAATTAAGACCTCTTGTACCTCTTGAAGGTGGTAGATTCGCAACTTCTGATCTTAATGACTTATATAGAAGAGTGATCATCAGAAACAACCGTTTGAAGAGATTGCTGGACATTAAAGCTCCTGACGTGATTCTTCGAAACGAGAAGCGTATGCTTCAGGAAGCAGTTGACTCTCTGTACGACAACTCAAGAAAATCTAACGCTGTAAGAAACAACAATCGTCCGCTAAAATCTCTTAGCGACATGTTGAAAGGTAAAAGCGGTCGTTTCCGGCAAAACCTTCTTGGTAAGCGTGTTGATTATTCAGGCCGTTCTGTAATTGTAGTAGGCCCGGAACTCAAAATGCATGAGTGTGGTCTTCCAAAAGAAATGGCCGTAGAACTTTACAAACCTTTCATTATTCGTCGACTGATTGAACGCGGTTACGTTAAAACCGTGAAAAGTGCGAAGAAAGTAGTTGATCGCAGAGATCAGGTTGTTTGGGAAGTTCTTGAAAATGTAATTGATGGACATCCGGTAATGCTAAACCGTGCTCCAACTCTTCACCGTTTAGGTATTCAAGCGTTCCAGCCGGTGCTTATCGAAGAGAAAGCGATTCGCCTTCACCCATTAGCGTGTACGGCATTCAACGCCGATTTCGATGGTGACCAAATGGCGGTTCATTTACCACTTAGCCATGATGCAGTGCTAGAAGCTTCTGTATTGATGTTAGGTTCTCATAATATTATGAGCCCTGCAAGTGGTGGACCAATTGCGGTTCCTTCTCAGGATATGATCTTGGGTCTTTATTACTTAACTAAACCAGCTAATGGTAAGAAAGGCGAAGGCAAGGCTTTTGCAGATATGAATGAAGTGCTTGTTGCTTTTGATCAGGGAAAGATCGATCTGCATGCAAAAATTAACGTACGTGTTCAGGTTACAAACGAAGAAGGCGAAACGGTAAATGAAGAAGTTAAAACTTCGACAGGTCGCGTGATCTTTAATCAAATTGTACCGGAACAGATTGGATTCATGAATAAGACTCTTGGTAAAAAAGAGCTTCGTGTATTGATCGGTGATATCCATTCTATCGTTGGAACTACGCGTTGTGCTACTTTCCTGGACGATATGAAAAAGCTTGGTTATGAAAATGCTACTCTTGGTGGTCTTTCATTTAGTCTTGATGATATCATCATCCCAGATGCAAAAGCAAAATTAATTGATGGAGCCAAAGACGAAGTAAGGGACATTCAAGGTCGTTACGAGATGGGGTTCATTACAGATAATGAGCGCTACAATCAAGTAATTGATAAGTGGACAAGTACCACTAACCGTGTTTCTGAAACATTATTCAAGGCTCTACAAGAAGATCGTGATGGTTTCAACCCGGTTTATATGATGGCTGATTCCGGAGCCCGTGGTTCCAAAGAGCAGATTCGTCAGTTAGGTGGTATGCGTGGTTTGATGGCTAAGCCTCAAAAGAGTTCAATGCAACAAGGTAATGAAGTAATTGAGAATCCGATTCTTTCTTCTTTCAAAGAGGGATTATCTGTACTTGAGTACTTTATCTCTACTCACGGTGCTCGTAAAGGTCTTGCTGATACTGCACTTAAAACTGCTGATGCGGGTTACTTAACTCGTCGTTTAGTAGATGTTTCTCAAGATGTAATCATTACAGAAGATGACTGTGGCACACTTCGTGGTATCAAAATGTCAGCTCTTAAGGATAATGAAGATATTATTGAAAAATTGGAAGACCGTATCATTGGTCGGTTCTCTCTTCATGATATTCATGATCCAATCACTGATGATCTTATCTGCGAAGCAAACCAGATGATCGACGAAACGGTAGCAAAGAAAATTGCCGAAACTTCAATCGAAGAAGTAGATATCCGCTCAGTACTAACTTGCGAAACCGGCCGCGGTGTTTGTGCAAAATGCTATGGTCGTGATCTTGCTCGCGGAACAGTTGTTGAAAAAGGTGAGGCCGTTGGCGTTATCGCCGCTCAATCAATTGGCGAGCCAGGTACACAGCTTACCCTTCGTACATTCCACGTTGGTGGTACGGCTTCTCGTTTAGAGGCAGACTCACAGCATAAATCTAAATTCGATGGTAAAGTTGAGTTTGAGAATGTTCGTGTTGTAGCCTACGAAGATGGCGAAGAAGAGCGCAACATTGTGTTGAGCCGTGCAGGTGAACTTAAGATTATGAATGACGAAGGTCAGGTTCTTATCAGCTATAACGTGCCTTATGGCAGCGAAATGATGGTTGAAGAAGGTGATATGATTCCTAAAGGCGCACAGCTTTGTAAGTGGGATCCATACAACGCACTGATCTTTTCTGAAATTGACGGTACTGTTGAGTACAAAGATATTATCGATGGAGTTACTTCTACTGATGATACGGATGCTCAAACCGGTCACCGTGAAAAAGTTATTACTGACTCGAAAGATCGTACACTCGTTCCTACTTTAGTAGTTAAAGGGAAGAAAGACATTGTACGTGAAAGCACACTTCCGGTTGATACTCACGTTGCTATCGCTGATGGTGAGAAAGTATTTGCAGGCCAAGTAATTGCTAAGATTCCTAGAGCGGCATCTAAATCAAAAGATATTACAGCGGGTCTTCCTCGTGTGACTGAGCTTTTCGAAGCACGTTCACCAAGTGAGCCGGCAGTTGTTTCTGAGATTGATGGTATCGTTGAAATGGGTGGGCGTAAGCGTGGTTCGCAGGAAGTATTTGTAAAATCGAAAGATGGTACTGATGAGAAAAAGTATCTGATTTCTTTGAGCAAGCATATCTTGGTGCAAACCAATGATTTTGTGAAAGCAGGGCAATCACTTTCTGATGGAACGATACCGGCACAGGATATTCTAAATATTCTCGGACCATACGCTGTACAATCGTACTTAGTGAATGAGATTCAGGAAGTTTATCGTTTACAAGGTGTGAAAATCAATGATAAACACATCGAGGTTATTGTTAGCACGATGATGCAGAAAGTTGAGATCACTGACCCGGGCGATACCATGTTCCTGGAAGGCGACAGAGTTGATCGTTTTGAAGTGAATACTCGAAATGACGAATTGATTGGTAAGTTTGTTATTACTGAAGAAGGTGGCAGTGAACTTAAGAAAGGAAAAATCCTTGATCGTCGCCAAGTAAGAGATATCAACAACGAATTGATCAAAAAAGATAAAGAAGAAATCCAAACTCGTGAAGCTGAGCCTGCAATTTCTCGCCCAATTCTATTGGGTATTACGAGAGCTGCACTTTCTACTGAAAGTTGGTTATCAGCTGCTTCTTTTCAGGAAACAACGAAAGTACTTACTCAGGCTTCTATTGAAGCTAAGAAAGACTTCTTGCGTGGACTGAAAGAAAACGTAGTTGTTGGACACAAGGTGCCAGCCGGTACCGGTCTTCGTGAGTACAATGATCTAATCGTTGGGCCAATCGATGATGTTGATGAAAGCGATTCTGAAGTTGCAGAGGTTTTTGAAACTCTGGGTGGCAGTGATGAGGAAAAAGCAGAAGCTTAAATCCTAATTCATCTGATTTCTTTTAAGAAAATGAAACCCCGTGCATGAAGATGTGCGGGGTTTTTTGTATATAAAATAATCGAAATAACTCATACACACTTTTAGGGATACTACCCGAGTTTTTTTATAAAAAGAATAGTTAAGGACAAAACTAAAATAAAAATAGTTTGCTATAAGTAGTTAAAAAGTTAAATTTTATCAGCTATTTATTTCCCGCTTCCAAAATCTACCTCTTTACCATCTTTAAAAATGCGTAAGCCTTCCGGATTGCTTTTTGCACCATTCGGTCCAAATTCGGTAATACTTGCTGCCAGCTCTTCTTCCGTTCTGGGCTCACCAACTTGACGAGGTTCATCTTTATGGAAAGAATCCACATGCACCGTTTGCGTTGGGAAAGCGAATTCCACACCAACTTCTTTAGCTAGTTTCAGCACTTCTAAAAAGAAGTTATGTTTTTGCTGAAGCTCAGTACTCCAATCCGGAACTTTGAAGAATACATATATCATTACATCTAAAGAGTGAGCTCCAAAAGCATTAAAATGAACTTCGTAAAAATCTTGCCGGAAATGGGAGTTAGATTTTACAATCGCTTTTATTCCTTCAACAAAAGCTTCCATTTGCTCCGGCGATGTGGAATAGGTTAGATTCAAAGTTGTGAGTAATCGCCGATATTCTCGCATTCCTAAATTATCAACGTCATTATTTGAAATATTTGCGTTGGGAACACTAACCAAAGAGTTATAGAAAGTTCGGATTCTGGTCGAACGAAAACCCACTTCTTCGACTGTACCTTCCACACTGCCGACTTTAATCCAGTCTCCGATTCTAAATGGTTTGTCTACAAAAATAGTAATAGAACCGAAGAAATTAGCTAACGTATCTCTAGCCGCTAAAGCTACTGCTAAACCACCGATTCCTAATCCAGCGATAAGCGAAGCAACATTATATCCGTTATTCTGGAGGATGAGAATCACCCCCATTACCAGTACGAAGAAACGCATAGTTTTACGGATTAAGGGCACGAGCTGATCATCTAATTTCGTTTCTGTTTTAGATGTCAAAACTCCAAGATATTTCGAAACGACATTCGAAAGATTGTAGAAGAGCCAAATAAATCCAACAGAAACTGCAATCTCAAGAATCAGTGAGAGATAGTAATTTACGTTAACTGAAAGTTGGAGGTTAGTAAATGTAAGGAACCAAAAAACCATCAAAAAAATAAATCCGGTTGGTTTATCGAGTTCATCGATCAAATCATCATCCCATTCAAATTTGGTTTTTTTTGCTAAACGATGAATATAGTTATCTAAAATAAACTCGAAGATCTTCCTCAGAATTAAGCCAAGAAGCAGCCAAGCAAAAATGGCAAAATACTGCCATATTTCTAAGCCAAGCCAAATTTTTCGGGTAGATTCCGGAAGTTCACTAACAACAGCTTCAACAAGTGAAGAAAAAGTTTGGCGATACAGTACAGGTATTTGATCTATCGTTGCTTTTGAAAAAACCCATTCAGATCCTTGCTTTGTTAAATACACTTCCGGTAGCTCTTTAAATAAGATGTATTGCTGAAGACCAGACAAGCTATCTGTATATTCACGGGCATTTGGTATAGCATCATACTCAACAAGAAGGCCACGAGCATCAAGAACTTTTTTAAGTTCTCTGGCAAGTTCAATCTTTTCTTCTTTAGTGCCTGAATGCAACTTCATTGTAGTGGCAATTTTATCAAGATTCTGATGGCCCGTTTGTTGCCAGTACAAAAACGTATGAACAGCTTTTTGAGGAGTCGCCAAATCAGAGGTTCGATTTTCCTGAAAACCAAAAACAGATGCAGATGTGAATAATAATAAGAGAAGAAAAGCTCGAGAAAAATAATGTTGCAAATTCATAGAATAATCAGATTTTTATTGGGCTGGAAATTAAGAATGTTTAGCTGGCATTAAAAGATGAAGAAGTAAAGAAAACCGGTAACAAAAAAGCTAAAAAGCCGTAGCTTGAAAGATAATAATTTATAATAGATAAAAAGGGCGCATTAAGAGTGATAAACAGGAACTCTTATATACTAATATTGCTGGGTATTTTGGGATTTACAGGGTTTGTATTCTTACGACCTTATACAGATTTTTATGCGGGAGCTCCAATCGCAGAAAGTAGGCAACAGGTAGAGGGTAAGCTTGCCGATATTTCTCAAAATCTGGGATTTTCCTTAGACAGTCTTGAAGTATATACCGCAAGAAAACAGCACGGGAAATATTATTCTGATCTTCTTGATACCTTAAAGAATGATTTTACACCGTACGAATTAAATCAAAGAGATCGTCACTTTCAATCATGGGTTTCGGTAATAGGAAAGAAAGGGGGTGTTTCTGATATTATTATTAGTCAGGGATCACTTTTCGAGTCCTATGGCAGATTCAAAATTAGTTTTTCAAACTCGGGTAAGGTTATTAGAATGTCGCCAAGTGAGTTTGCGCCCAATCCTACGTTTCTAAAAGGAAACTCCCCCATCGAAATAGCTGAAACAGTGATAGGTACTGTTTTGGGATATGATTTAAACATGTATCAGTTCCAAAGCGATAATGAAGACAGTAGCACCATCATTTTGGATGAACAATCCGTTGAGGCTCCAAAACCGAATAGAGCAAGTATGTTGAGCTCGGGATTAGAGTTTAACTGGCTTCGTAAAGGGGATGATTACTCTCTTCCGGCAATGCTTTCCATTAATTTAGAGTCTGTTATCAAGGAAGATGATGAGCAGGATATTTTTAGAACAGAATTTGGATACAAGATCAATTCATTTGTTGCAAAGAATGAATTTGAGCCTGATCAATTAGATGCTGCGATTGTCTCTCAAGAGTCTAACACGTTTACTATTGTTTTCTTCGTGGCACTAATTCTTGTAGTGATATGTACATTTACAGTTGGTGTTAAGAATATTTTTAAAGGTAAAGTAGAATGGCGTAGACCTTTATTTATGTTCGCTTCAGTAGGTCTTGGAGTGTATGGCTGGCAAGCAATATTTGCGATGAGTTCATTTATGCCATTTTACGAGAATACGCTGCTGATTGGAGCTGCTTTAAATAATTTAGTATTTGGAATTGCAATCGGGATATATATGGCGTTGGCTTATGTAGCCTGGGAAGCGTTGGCGAGATCTCAAAAACACCAACAACTCGATGTTATTGACGCACTATGGCAAAGAAAATTCTTTGTAAGAGAAACAGGCTCCGGTCTTATTCATGGCTTTGCGCTAAGTGGTATGATTATTGGGTTATTTTCGGTCATGCTTTTTGCACTTGAACTTTATTTCTCACAGTCTGATAGCCAGTTTGGTTTTACCGAACCCGGTAGTAAGTTTCAGTTATTAACTATGAATATGAGTAGCTGGACTACAACCTGGCTGGTTGTGTTTGTACAAATCGGTTTTGTATATGGACTACTCCATCACTGGATTAGCAATAAATGGATTGCATTGATCTCAAGTATTGCCATCAGTGCTTTTTTTGTATCCACATTGGGTAGGTTGATTGAAACAAACGGTGATTTTTTTGAGGACTATTTGATCTTTTTCGTTATTTCAATTGTAACGATTATAGGGTATAAGAGATATGGAATACTAACTGTTTTAACAGCTTGGTGGGTGTTTGCTTCTGTTTATATGATTACACCATATTGGAATTCTACAAGCATCGAGGTAGCATATATTTCCTGGGCGCAAGCAGGAATAATAGCACTTCCCCTTGTTTATGGTTTAATTGCTTACCGATATGGAATACCACTTTCTGAAGTTGGGGATTACATTCCTGAGTACGAAGAAAAGATGACTCAACATCTAAGAGTGGAAAGAGAAATTGAGATTGCTCGGGAAAGTCAGTACAAATTAATGCCCGTAAATCCTCCTAAAGCTGATGGTTTTGATGTACATGGTTTTTTCTTACCCTCTTTTGAAGTAGGAGGAGATTATTTTGATTATGTACTAAGCAACAACAAAGACGGCTCTCCAAAAGCGTTAACAATGGTTGTTGTAGATGTTTCTGGGAAGGCAATGCGAGCAGCGATGCCCGCAATTTTTACGAGTGGATTATTGCTTTCGAGAATGAAAGAAGATTCGCCGGCACAAATTTTATCATCAGTTTCTGAGCCTATTTTCAATCGAACAGATAAAAGAACGTTCATCACTTGTGCTATGGCTCAGTACGATCTGGCTACAAAAACACTATCAGTAGCAAATGCAGGCCATTGCAAACCGATATTAAAGAGAAACGGCAAAGCAGATTTTATTCAAACTCCTGAACCAAGATATCCGCTTGGAATTAAACCTGAAGTGAAATATCAAAATTTAGAATTCAAGCTTAAGAAAGGTGATTTTTTCTTGTTATATTCCGATGGCTTACCCGAAGCAGCAAACGAAAAGGGTGAGTGGTTCGGGTTTGACGAAGTTCCAGCACTTATGGAACGGATTGACACAGATAACCTTTCTGCTAGTGAGATAGCACAAGAAATTAAACGAACGGTACAAAAATTCAGTAATTATCAACTTGTTGACGATACAACCGTAATTTGCTTAAAAATTATAACTTAAAAATAAAAGCCGAACATCATGGCTCAAGAAACAGATTTCTCATTCAACGTACCGCCGGAGTTTGAGAAAATCACAAAAAATATCCGAGTAATTATAGTCGGATTGATAGCGGTAGTTACCATTTTCTCCTCCTTTTTTACCGTAGAAACGGAAGAAGTTGGTGTAATAACTCGTTTTGGTAAATATATTGATGAAGCTCGTCCTGGACTGAACTTCAAAGTTCCATTTATTGACAAAGTTCAATATGTACCTGTTCAGCGACAATTAAAACAGGAATTTGGATACAGAACAAACTCTGCGGGTGTAAATTCTACGTACAGAAAAGCAGGTTACGGAGGCGAATCCTTAATGCTTACCGGAGACTTGAATTTAGCCGACGTTGAATGGGTAATACAGTTCAGAATTGACAATCCGTATAACTATTTGTTTAAAGTTCGTAACGCTGACGAAACACTACGTGATATTTCAGAAGCTGCTATGCGCCAAATTGTTGGCGACAGAACGGTAAACGAAGTACTTACTGTTGGGAGAGCTGAAGTTGCAAGCGAAGCAGAATTAATAATTCAAGCAATTGTGGATGAATATGAATTAGGAATAAAGATAGAACAAATGGTATTACAAGATGCCAATCCACCAGATCCTGTTAAACCTTCTTTTAACGGAGTAAATGAAGCCGAGCAACAAAGAGAGACACTTATTAATCAGGCAAGAGCTGATTACAACCGTGTGATTCCCCGTGCGGCAGGTGAAGCACAGCAAACTATTCAACAAGCAGAAGGTTACGCTCTTAATCGCGTGAACACTGCAGAAGGTGAAGTTTCTAAATTCAATGACCTGTACTCAGAGTATATAAAAGCTCCCGAAGTAACCAAGACACGAATTTTTTTGGAAACCATGGAAGAAATCCTCCCAAGAATGGGACAGAAAATCATTACGGATGAAAAAGGGAATAGTGTGATTCCATTATTGCAACTGCAGATGAACGGCGCTCAAGTTAAAAACCAACAAAACTAAGAGGATAATCATGAAAAATGTTAAAGGAATAGGATTATTGATTGTACTTGGAGTGGTTGGGTTTGTACTTCTTAATTCTGCGTTTATTGTAAATGAGAAAGAGCAAGTCATTATCACCCAATTTGGTGATCCAAAAGGAGAAGCTATTACAACTCCGGGATTAAAATTTAAAACGCCATTTTTACAAGTAGCCAATTTTTTCGAAAAGCGATATCTTGAATGGGATGGAGATCCAAATCAAGTGCCAACAAAGGATAAGGTATTTATTTTTGTAGATACCTATGCCAGATGGCAAATAACGGATCCGCTAAAGTATTTCGAGCGATTAGGAAATGAACGTGGTGCTCAATCAAGATTAGATGATATACTTGATGGCGAAACAAGAAATGCTGTTGCATCTCAGGATTTGGTGGAACTTATACGGTCATCCAATCGAGTAGCAGAAACGGAAGGGATAATCGCAGATATTGTGAATGATTCTTTAGAGAACATTCAAATTGGACGTGATCAAATCCAGGAACAGATTCAAGAATTAGCAAACCAAAGAACAGCAGATCTTGGAATCGCTATATTGGATTTTAGATTTAAGCGCATCAACTATGCCGAAGAAGTTCGACGTACGGTTTATGACAGAATGATTTCAGAGCGTAACAGGATTGCTGATAAATTCAGATCTGAAGGTCAAGGTGAAGCTTCCAGAATAAATGGTGAGAAAGAACGTGAACTAAAACGTATTCAATCCGAAGCTTTCCGTGAGGCCGAAACCATTCGAGGTAGAGCGGATGCCCGAGCAGCAGCCATTTATAACAGTGCGTATAATAAAACTCGCCAAGCTCGTGATTTATACTCTTTTGTGAAAAGTATGGAAGCTTATGGCAATACTATAGATAAGGAAACAACACTTATCATTTCAACAGATAGTGAGTTTTATAGATACCTGAATTCTATTGATTGACGAATGAGGGCGCAGTTTAATTAGAAAAGCGAAGTTTTAAGAGGCTTCGCTTTTTTTATGAGTCTAAATCAGAAAAGAAGAATAGGATCATCTCTGTAGATGTCAAGTAATTCGTTGGCAAAAAATGAACCGTATTTTAGCCAGCGTCTTCACTGACACCCCGGATTCAACTGCTACACGCAATTGAATCATCCCCTCTGTGAGAGGGGAATTGCTTCAGATACATTTTTAGTATTTTTTTCACAATGACACTAAAGTTCCCCTCTTTTAGAGGGGCTAATGAAGTCCGGGGCATACCGGTCTTCATTCGGGGTGTTTGTGAGGAATCGATGCTAAATGCTAAATATTTATACTTATCAAAGATTAAGCTCTTTTATCTGCGGACGATTCAAGGACTATAACACATCGAATTTCATCCACAATTTCAGGCAGATAGCTATTTGAATACAAAATTTAGAAAGGTATTGACCCAAATTGAACACTTAGTTCATTGTCTAAACAAGAACTAATCTGTTACTGAGCTAATAGCCTTTCCGTAAGATCCCGTCCAAAGGACTCCTTTGGAGAAACAAGTTCGGGATGACCCTATTTAGGTTTTCGAGATAGTTAAAAGAAATTCCGTAAACGAATTACATGACATCTATAAAGATGAAGTGGGGTTTATTTTTTCATAATCACTCCTGAAACTCTCATGTAACTCAAGTTTTCCTGAGTTTATTTTTTTTGTGTAGAGAAGAATACAAATCAAAATAAATGCCATTCCCAGAATTCCGAGCAACCCGGCTTCGGGGCCGAACCTGCCACCCGTCCAAATATCAGGACCAATTTCACTGGTTTGAATGATAGATTGCCTGTTACTTAATCCACTAACGGGAAGTCCGTAAAGACCGCCCATCACCCAGTTCCAGGAAAAATGTAGTCCTATAGAAAGCGCCAATCTTCCGGTGAGCACATAAGGGATCGCAAGCATTAATCCTGCAAGTACAATATTAAACGTAGAAATTAAGGTTGCGTTGGGATTACCGGCATGAGCAACACCAAAAAATACAGAGGTTAAAAAAACAGCCAAAAAAGTTGATTGAACAGGAGTTATTTTTTTAATGATAAAACCTTCAGACAAGTTTCTGACTATATAACCGCGGAATAATAACTCTTCATAAAACCCAACCGAAAGCATAGTAAGGAAATAGGTAAAAGCTGCCCAAATCCAAAGATCAGAACTTGCTCGTTCCCATCCATAACCGGAAATTTCAATCCATGAGAAGGTAAATTCAATTCCAAAAATTAAAGTTTGAGCTGTAAATGCTATGATGATCCCAATAAAAAATTCCTTCCACCATACTCTTGAAATTCCAAGACCAATATCAGAAAGTTTACGATTATCAAATCCACGAACAGCCACATAAGCTACTGCCAGACAACTTACAGAAGTGGCTACTTTTGCCAACCAGGAAATTTCAATAAGACCAATCGGAATTAAAAAAATTATCGTTACAATGATATAACCAAAAATTCTAAATCCTGCACGGAACCGAAGCTCTGATTTGTTGTATAGAATATTCATGAAGTGGACTTGTTATTAAGAGGTTCAATACATTCTTTAAACTACTAACTATTAAAAGAACTGCACCATTATGGAAAGATATGTGTTACATGCCGAGAAAGAAATTATTGAAGAAGTTTTTGAGATTAGATCAACTTCAGATTCATTATTTGAAGCTTCATATAATATTTTTCCGGGTTCACCAATGCCGATTATTTTCCATGATACAAGCCGAGAAGTAAAGTCGGGGATTTGGGGTATATGTTCAGGCAAAGAGAAAATTAATAACTTCAGCAAGCAGGAAGTAGAAGAAGATTCCATCAAGAAATTAGATTTAAAACCCTGCATTATTCCTGCCAGTGGATTTTATTTATGGAAGCAATCTGTTGAAGATAACTATCCATTTTATATACGAATGTTGGGGAGAGAAGTACTCGGTTTGGCAGGTTTATATCACTATGTAGAAGATAAAAATGGAAAAAAATCTATCGAGTTTGCAGTAATTACCAAAGCATCAAATGTATTACTTCAACCGTTAGAACCAACAATGCCTTGTATTTTGGATCCCGAGAATTTTGAGCAATGGATACAAGGAAATGAAAAAGAAGTGCTTCAATCTCAGTTTCAGGATACTCAATTAATTCCCGATCTGGCAGTTTATAGAGTTCCAGAATTGGTGAATGATCCTTCCAATAATTCGAAAGAGCTGATACAAGCAATTCCAAAGCTTAGAGATACTGATTAGTGTAACGTCATCCATGAATTGTCTTGTACCTGACAAGTTTTTTACGATGCTTGAACATTGGCTTTACACTAGTTAACTATTTGCCTCGTTCCGCACGCTCAGCGACCTAACGGATTATATGCTCTACTTGGCGAGTCAATACAATAAATTTTTTTGATTACAGTAGAGATTCGAGTAATATCTTTCAACCATAAAAAAGGAGGAAAGATGGAAAATAAGCATATGATCTCATGGTTTGAGATTCCTGTTAACGATATTAAACGAGCTAAAAATTTTTACGAAGCTATTTTTGACGTTGAACTTTCCGGAATGGATATGGGCGATGAATTCAAAATGGAAGTATTTCCGGGTGGAGAAGAATCAGTAAGCGGCGCACTAGTTTATAATGCTTCGTGGTATAAAACCAGCAATACTGACGGGCCATTAATTTATTTGAATGGAAATCCGGATCTTCAAACAGTACAAGATAAAATTGAAGATTCAGGAGGAAAAGTTGCCATCCCTAAACGACAGATTTCGCCGGATCATGGATATATGACCGTTTTTGAAGACACCGAAGGAAACCGGATAGCGTTGCATTCGGATAAATAATTAAAAGCCACTAAACACAAACTCTAATTTTTATAGATGATCCAATTCAGATCTGTATTATTTTTTTCCATTCTCATTTTACTTAACTGTTCAACGACACCTGATGAACCAATCGATGTAGTATTCGAAAACTATTATCAGGAACGCATAGGGTTCAATCCGATCGAATCTACGATCTCCGGTGATATAGCTTACAATGACACGCTTCCGAATTTAATTTCTGATGAATATCAGACTAAGCAGTTAGCATTTTACGAGAAGTATCTTACAAAACTAGAGCAATTCAATCCCGATAATTTATCTGAAGCTCAAAGAGTTAGCAGAGATGTGCTACTTTGGGAGTTAGATATTAAAATTGAAGGATTGCAGAATGTAATTCCTGTCACAACCTCTCCTCAATTCGGTTTGCCCATTATAGAGTTAATGCCACTCAATCAGATCTTTTCTCTGCATTTGTACATCGGGCAACTAGGGAGCGGAAGCAGTGCTCAACCGTTTAATACCGTTCAAGATTATGAGAATTGGCTAAGCCGCATGGATGATTATTTTGATATTCTTGATACAGCAATGTTGAGAATGCAGGAAGGAATAGATATGGGATTTGTTCATCATAAAGTGATAACTCAGAAGATGATCAAACAGCTCGATGATTTTATTCTTACACCGATTGATGAACACGTTTTTTTCACGCCGGTTTTGAATTTGCCAGATGCAATTTCTGCGGAGGAAAAAACTCAAATTGAGGAAGATTATCGAAAGATGATTACCGAGCGCTTAGTTCCAAAGTATAAAGAGTTACAGAATTTCTTAACCGAATCATACTTGCCGGCAAGTGTAGAAACTGCAGGAATAGGCGAGCTCCCCAATGGAAAAGAAACCTACGAATATTTGGTTCGAGTTCACACAAGTACAGATATGAGTCCGGACGAAATTCATCGGCTTGGCCTTAGTGAAGTGGAGCGAATTGAAGGAGAAATGGAAAAAATAAAGGATCTGGTTGGGTTTAAGGGAGATTTGAATGCATTTTTTAATCATGTAAGAACAAGCCCTGAGCAAATGCCTTTCACAAAACCGGAGCAAGTGATAGAGAATTTCGAGAAAATGCATGAACGAATGAAACCACAATTGGAAAAACTCTTTGATATGACTCCCAAGGCAGGATTTGTAGTTCGCAGAACGGAAGCTTTTCGTGAAGCTTCCGCTTCAGCTGAATATAACTCAGGATCAAAAGATGGCTCAAGGCCCGGCGTATTCTACGTGCCGATTCCAAACGTGAAAAAGTATAACAAGTTCAGCGATGAAAGCTTGTTTTTGCATGAAGCTATTCCCGGACATCATTATCAACTTTCACTTCAACAGGAAAATGAAGCACTTCCATCGTTTATGCACACCGAAGGTTTGGGAGTGTACGTAGAAGGTTGGGCATTGTATAGTGAGTCGCTTGGAAAGGAATTAGGTTTATACACCGACCCTTATCAATATTTTGGAATGTTGAGCGCAGAAATGCATCGTGCTATTCGTTTGGTAGTAGATACCGGAATGCATGCCAAAGGCTGGACACGAGAACAGGCAATTCAATTTTCTTTGGAGCATGAAGCGGAATCAGAAGCGTCCATCACTTCAGAAATTGAACGCTATATGGTAGCTCCGGGACAGGCTTTATCGTATAAAATCGGTCAACTTAAAATCCTTGAGCTCAGAGAAAGATCCAAAGAAAAGTTGGGTGAAAAGTTCGACATCCGAGAATTTCATAACCAGGTTTTAAACTCCGGAAGTTTGCCCTTGGAAATACTTGAGCAAAATATAGATCGTTGGATCTCAGAAAGTAAATAATTCCGCTATGGAAACCTTTAGTATAGTAATGGTGATAGCGATAATTCTATTTGCAAGGCTGGGCGTTCGTCTTGTTTTCGGATGGTTGAACAGAGGCGGAAATGAAGATTCTCAGGATGATTGAAACAAAATTTAAGCAGGATGGCCGTTCGAAAATTACCAAAGTTTCGGTAGCCTTTCGAAATAACGCATACACACTTTTAGGGACTGTACCGAAACTTTGGTAATTGTTCCGACCGGATATAAACCTGCCTTGTCGGCAGACAGATGCCCTACTTGGGTAATCCCAAACCGAGTCAACTTACCCAAAGAGATCCCTTTAGGATCGGTATAACATAATCGAAAAAATCTACGGGATGAATTCCTCACTAAAGTACTTGTCCAAAATTTCATCACGTTCGCTAGTCAAGGACTTTATTCCGCAGCAATTAACATTAAGCCATTACTTTAGAAACAGCTTCTGCCGCTTCTTTCAGTAGTACAGCAGAAATCACATTCATACCCGAATTATCGATGATTTCTTTAGCTTCTTCAGCGTTTGTTCCTTGAAGGCGAACAATGATCGGCACATCTTTAATTTTTTCTGCGATCTCAGGATCTTTAACGGCTTCAATAACTCCATTAGCTACACGGTCGCAACGAACAATACCACCAAAGATATTGATCAGGATCGCTTTCACATTTGGATCGTCAAGAATAATTCTGAATCCGTTTTTAACGGTCTCAACATTAGCTCCACCACCAACATCTAAGAAGTTAGCTGGTTCGCCACCGGAAAGCTTGATGATATCCATAGTCGCCATTGCAAGTCCGGCGCCATTTACCATACAACCAACATTTCCGTCAAGCTTAATGTAATTTAAATCATATTTTGAAGCTTCTAATTCAAACGGATCTTCTTCCGCTTCGTCTTTCAATTCGGCCAGATCCGGATGGCGGTACAAAGCGTTGTCATCAAAAGTTACTTTTGCATCCAGCGCAAAAATTTCATCATCAGGAGTTACGATCAATGGGTTAATCTCAAACATATCAGAATCAGTTTCTTCGTACGCTTTATAAAGCGACATGATAAACTTGATACAAGATTTTAGCGCTTTACCTTCTAGTCCAAGAGAAAAAGCAATACGTCTTGCTTGGTTTACCTGAAGACTCATTCCCGGCTCAATCCATTCTTTGATGATCTTTTCAGGAGTTTCTTCAGCAACTTTTTCGATCTCAACTCCACCTTCGGTAGAAGCCATGATCACATTTTTGCTAACTGCACGGTCTAGTAAAACTCCAACATAAAATTCCTTTTTGATGTCCACACCATCAGTAACATATATAGTCTGGACCAGCTGACCTTCTTCACCGGTTTGGATCGTAACAAGCACATCACCTAACATTGACTCCGCAGCTTCACGAACTGCATCAATCGTTTTGCAAAGAATAACACCTTTAGCATTGTTCTTTTTGGTGCGGCCTTTTCCACGTCCACCTGCATGAATTTGTGCTTTAACCACAAAAAGAGAAGATCCCTCTTCCTTCATTTTCTTAGCGGCTTCAACAGCTTCATCAACAGAAGTAGCTGCAATACCCTCAGGAACAGCAACTTTGTATTTTTTTAAAATTTCCTTGGCTTGATATTCGTGGATTTTCATGTAACAGTATTCTTTTTAAGTGTTATAAAAGCGATTTTTCAAGTCTTATAAAATAGGGAGATTAGGCGCGAAAGGAAAGAAAATGAAATCCAGATTACTTCATTTCACAAAAGGTTGTGATTTAAGCGGAATGTGGCTTAAATTTGGGGCGAATTATAAAATTATGGATCCATTGCAGAAAGCACAGATCATGACGGAGGAAGACTTAAATCGTATGTATTTACGATTTGCACATCAGTTCCTCGAATCTTACGAAGACCCAACCCGACTTGCCATCGTAGGTATGCAAACCAGAGGGGTTTATATCGGTCGCCGAATTGTTGAAGTTATAAAACAAGAGTTTGATATCGATATCGACTTTGGTGTGCTGGATGTTACTTTTTACAGAGATGATTTCAGATCTAAACTCAAAATGCCAGAAGTTCAGGTTACAGAGATTCCTTTCGATCTCTACGACAGAGATATTATGTTAGTGGATGATGTATTGTACACAGGAAGAACAGTCCGGTCAGCTATGGATGCGCTTATGGCTTATGGCAGACCCAGAAAAATTCAGTTTTGTTGTATGGTTGACAGAGGTCACAGAGAACTACCTATTGCTCCGGATTTTACCGGACTTTATGTTCCCACTCATGAAAATGAAGAAGTGCGGGTAAAAGTAAAAGAATTTGATGGCGAAGATGCTGTGTATTTGGTAGATGTTGAGGAGGAACAGAAATGAGTATAGATCTGGATAAATACAATTTCAAACAAAAGCATTTGCTTGGCTTAGCTGATTACTCGGCAGAAGATATTTTATATGTATTGGAACAAGCAAAGTATTTCAGAGAAATTCTGGATCGACCGGTACCAAAAGTTCCGACACTACGTGACAAAACTATTGTAAACCTCTTTTATGAAAACAGTACCCGAACCCGACTTTCTTTTGAACTTGCTCAGAAAAGAATGGGTGCGGATGTAGTAAATTTTTCTGCAAGTAATTCATCCACAAAAAAAGGAGAGTCCCTCAAAGATACGATTCAGAACATTAGTTCGATGAAGATAGATATGGTTGTGGTTAGGCATGAGAGTCCGGGAGTTCCACACTTTCTTACGCAATGCGTAGATGCGGCAATTTTAAACGCTGGAGATGGAGCGCATGAGCACCCTACACAAGCGTTGCTGGATATGTTTACGATGCAACAAATTCATCCAGAATTGAAGGGAAAAAAGATTGCGATTATTGGTGATATATCACACAGCAGAGTAGTTCGTTCAAATATACTGGGGTTAAAAAAGCTAGGAGCAGAAGTCATTATTTGTGGACCAAAGACGTTAATGCCCGTTTTTGTGGAAGATTTAGGAGTTACTATTTCCTATGATTTGAATGAGACTCTTGCCTGGTGTGATATTGCAATGGCACTTAGAATTCAACTTGAGCGACAAGGACATTCTACAGAATTATTTCCATCTCTTAGAGAATATCACGAGCGCTTCGGAATAAAACTAGAACATCTGGAAAAATATCCTGATTTTAAGGTCATGCACCCCGGTCCGATAAACAGAGGAGTAGAAATGGAAAGCGAAGTCGCTGATAGCGATCGGGCTATAATACTTAATCAGGTCACCAATGGAGTAGCCGTTAGAATGGCGGTGCTTTATTTGTTGAGCGGTGGAAATAGAGTTTAAAACTATATTATGACAAGCAAAACTAAAGAAAGAATTGAAAGAGAAAGAGATTTTCACAATGAAGTTTTTTCAAATGAGACTCGTAAAGCAATCAAGAAATACTATAAATCTACTGCACAGGCAAAAGAATATTTTCAATCTGAAATAAATAAAGATATAAAAAATAAAAAGGTGTTGGAATTTGGTTGTGGTATAGGTAGTGCTGTATATAGTGCAGCTAGTAAAGGTGGAAAAGCTACCGGAATTGACATTTCCGAAGTAGCAATCAATAAGTCAAAAGACCATGCAAAAAGTTTAGATCTTGATATTAATTTTCAAGTAATGGATGCTGAAAATCTTACTTTTCAGGACAACAATTTTGATGTTGTATGTGGGAGTGGGGTTTTACACCATTTGGATCTTGAGAAGTCTTATTCTGAAATAACTAGAGTATTAAGAAATAATGGAAAAGCTGTTTTTATAGAACCACTTGGACATAACCCAATAATTAATTTATATCGATATTTAACGCCAAAAATGAGAACAGAAGATGAGCACCCTCTTTTGATGAGTGATATTTCAATGGCTCAAAATTATTTTGGTAGAATAGATATCAAGTATTTCAATTTATTTTCAACTATATCAACTTTTATTCCAGCACTTTCTAGCACTTTAAATAAATTTGATGATTTTATTTTTAAGAATTTGCCTTATTTGCGGAAGTATTCTTGGATTGTAGTTCTAACATTTAAAAATCCAATTAAATAAATTTTGAGTTCCAGTAAATTAAATCCTTCGGTCACAATTGGTATTCCTGCATTTAATGAGGAAAAATATATTGAAACAGTGATATCTGGTTTTTTAAACTCATCATATGCTAATATAAAAGAGATAGTTATAGCAGATGGAGGTAGTAAGGATAATACACGTGAAATAGTAGAAAAATATTCAAAAGCCGATTCAAGAGTTAAACTCATTGATAATCCTAAAAAATATCAATCGTTTGGTCTAAATCTTATTATTGATATGGCTCAAGGAGATGTATTCATAAGAGCTGATGCTCATTGTGAGTACGGAAATGATTATATAGAAAAGTGTATTGAAAACCTCAAAAGAGATAAAGTAAAAAATAGTGGTGGTGCAGCAAGGTTTTTAGCAAAAAACTGGGTACAAGCAGGTACGTCACTTGCTGTGCAAAGTTATTTAGGTCATGGAGGTGCAAAACATTATGATCCCAACTACGAAGGATATTCTGATACTGTACCGATGGGTTGTTTTTGGATTAAAGACTTAAGAGAGCTTGGAGGTTTTAGTGAAAAGAATCTTACAAATCAGGATGCGGAGATAAACTATAGAATAAGAACAAAATTAAATGGTAGAATTTATATAAGTCCTGATATTAAGCTTCGTTATTATCCAAGAGATAAAATATTTCAATTATTTAAACAATATTTTAGATATGGAAGAGGAAGGTGTATCACCTCAAATTTTCATTCAGGAGATATACCACTTAGAAGTAAAGCACCTTTTGTTTTTGTTTGTTTGGTGATTATGTTATTAGTTGCAGACTATTTTTTGTTTGAAGGATATTTAAAATCTCCATTTTATCTTTTGTTTTTTGCTTTTTTTATTTTGGTTGAGTCTTTTAGAACTGTTCTCATACATCAAGAATATTTAAAAGAAGAGATCTGGAAAAACTCTGAAATAAAACATCCTGGAGTCATTAAAACGTCTTTTTCAGTTTTTCTAGTACTCGTTGTAATGCATCTAGCTCATTTTTTGGGATATGGATACCAACTTATTAAATCAAAAGTTTTTCGGGTTGATGGGTGGTAGCGTCATAAAATTAAGTTCAAATGAATGATTTCAAAAATTGGTCTAGTTTACCAATTTGAGTATCCCAAGAATATTTTTGTTTTATTAGATTTATTGAATTAGTACTATACTTTCTTCTTTTAGTTTTATTTGCCAGTAAATCTAACACAGAATTGGAGAATTGGAAGGGAGAATCTGCAACCTCGTAGTGTACGCCATTTCGTGCATCTATACCATCTGAAGCAAGCTTAGTACAAACGATAGGGTTCCCATAGGACATGCCTTCAATCATTTTTAATTTTACTCCGGATCCATTTTTAAGGGGTACAATTTGAACAGTTGCTTTACGGCAGAAATTGGCTAAATCTTCTACAAAACCAACATAAGAGATGTTGGTTGAGAATCTTTTTAAAACTGTTTCTGGCAAATCATTTCCGGCAAGAGTTAGTTTGACTTGTTTATTATTTTGTAAAATTATAGGCCATACATTATCTAAAAACCAAAATAAACCGTCAATATTAGGTTTCCATTTCCAATTTGAAAATGCTATTAAATGATTTTCTTCTCTTTCGTCAAATTCAAACGAACTAGTCACATCAGCTCCGGGTGGACAAATAATTTTAGGTATATCAGCATTTGTTATTGAGTACAATTTTTCAGCATCAACATCAGAGATATAAGATATACCGTCTACGGCGCTTAAAATCTTAGTCTCAAATTTTTTCATAAGGTGAGCTTGATCATAGAAGATCAATTTTTTTACAAGATTTTTTTCATTATTTCCATATTTCTTTATTAGCTCATGTTCTACATTGACATGTTGTAATACTATAGGAGTATCTTGGAATTTATTTCTTAATAAAGAAATAAAGTTACCGAGATGAAGACCTGCCAATAATATAACGTCAAAATCACTTGGAAGCGGGTCAATGATCTGCTTCATAATCTTTCTATCCATTCTATGTTGTACATTAACCACTTTTCTTGAAACAGAAGATTTCAAAATAGAAAAAACTGAATAAGGAGTGAATCCTCCATTTTTATAATGCAAAGTGCATATATCAGTTAACCCATCTGGATTTTGATGCTGTAATTCCGAATAAAATGATGCTAAATGAACTTCATGCCCTAAATCAGATAAGTGTTTTGTAGTATTATAAATATAAACAGCCCCGCCATCATCGATAGGGAATGGTATTCGGGCACAGATGTATAGTAGTCTCATTTTGTTAGCTTATTTCGGAATTGTTGGAATTGAAGCAAGATTTTTTTTTGGAAGGCTATTTGTTTCAGAAAAAGTATTTCCATTTAGAGAGCTTTTAAATAAATGCTTTAAAAAGCCTCTTAAATTTTTGTTTGTAACTCCTATCTCGATCATAGTTTTTACTTAAGATTGGAATAAATATTCAATAATTGACCAGCAATAACATCACTGGAAAATCTTTTTACAGCATCATTTCTGATTTCTTGAGGATTATAATCCTTGAATTCCTGAATCATTATCTCTAATGCATCTTTCAAACGAATAGAATTATTCTTTTCAATTAAAATTCCATTTTTACCATTTAGTATATCTTCAGGACCACCACTTTTTGTTGAAACCAACGGCTTGCCACACATTGCGGCTTCAACCAAAGCAACTCCAAAACCTTCATTTCTACTTGGTAAAACAAAAAAGTCACAAGCGTTGTAATAAATTGGAATCGCTGAGTGATCTTTAGGTCCGTGAAATATTATCTGGTCAATATCCAGAGACTGGATCTTATTTTTTAAAAAAAGCTCAAGCTTTAAATCATTTGGCTTTCCAACTATGTGGACTACAGCTTTATGCTTAAGAATATCAGATTTTGAAATTGCTTCAACCAATAAATCGGTTCCCTTTTCTTTAGCTGTATTAGATACACATAGAATATGTACTTTCTTTGGATCCCACGTTAATTTCTTTTGCGCTTTTAATTGGTCTGATACGGAAAATTTTTGAGCATCTATACCATTGTAAATTGTACTGCATTTGTCTTTGGTAAATGAGAACTCTTCAATTATATCTTTTCTTAACTGATTACCTACTGTTATTATATAGTCGGATTCTAGAAGACCATTTTTGATGTGGGTATATAAATGGGGGTTTTCTTTTGCAGTATAGAAAGCGAAGCCATGGATGGTGTTAACTACAGGTATTCCTAATTTTTTGATTTCTGGCAGAATCATTAATTCCGGGAATGTCCAATGTATATGTACTACATCAGGGTTAATATTTTGAATTGCAGCCTTCAAAGCATTGAACAAAGCAAATTTTGTTATTCTTGCTAATCTTTGTCGTGGTATTGATAAATAATATACTCTCTGGGCATCTTGTTCATCCTTAAGCGTTGAGTTATTAAACGAAAATCGTTTAGTAAAAGGCAGACTGTAAGGTGTAGGAACCAATATTTTAACATCTAAAGAAGTATTTAGTGATCGATATAAATCTCTTATAAAAGTTCCTGCATAAGGAGCTTTATTCGAAGGATATAAATGACTAATATGAAGAACTTTTTGAATCAAAATCTGGATGTATAAATTGTAAAAGTGAAAATAGAAATTAAAGATTCACATTGAAAATAATAAAGAAACTAAATTCTATTCTTATTGAAAAGATTGGTTTGAGAGGTCAAGACGAAAAACTTCTTATATCCGGTTCTGCCAACATAATTATTATAAAAATTTTTGGCTTATTAATTGGTTTTGGAGTACAGATTTTGTTGGCAAGAGTGATGGGAGTTAATGAATATGGAGATTATATTTATGTTTTAACTTGGATTAATTTAGTAGGTTTATTTTCCAAATTTGGGTTTGATAGCGCATCAAAGAAGTTTTTACCAATATTATATACTCAAGAAAATTGGAGTGGTTTATTTGGGTATGTAAGATACACATCTAAGTTTGTATTTATTACGGGATTGCTTTTTGTATTAACTTCAGTTCTTTCCGCATATTTTTTTGATAGAAACCAACTTAGCTTAATTTTTTTAGCAGGTGCTTTTGTGTTATTGATCAATAACCAATTAGGTTTATTTTCATCATTTCTTGAGGCAATTCGAGAGTTTTATAAAAGCTTGATCCCTACAAATATCATCAGACCTTTAGGAATTGTTCTCGGAGTAGTAATCTATTATATAGTTTCTGAGTCAGTAAAAAGTGAATACGTAATGTATATAAATGCAGTTTCTACATTGTTTGCATTAGTAATTGCATATGGATGGCTAAAAAGCAGCACTAAAAGCCCTGATGAAAGTATTTCAACCACAATTGACGACAAAAAGGAATGGAGAAATATCTCTTATTCGCTTCTGTTAGTTTCAGGAATACATATTGTTTTAAACGAAATGGATACCATTATACTTGGAATATTGATTTCAACTGAGTCAGCTGGGGTCTATAAATCTGCTATCAAAATAGGTCATCTTGCATTATTTGGCTTTAATGCTGTAGAACTGGTTATAGCACCAACTATAGCAAAATTATACGCAGAAAATGATAGTATAGGAATTCAACAAATTGTGTCAAAAGGGGTGCTTATAATGATGGCTGTTAGCTTTCCTCTTTTAATCTTTTTGTGGTTTTTTGGAGGAAGTATTTTATTACTTTATGGACCAGAGTTTTTAATAGGTTTCACATCAATGAAGATTTTATTGGTATGCCAAGTAATAAATGTTATTACAGGATCAGTGATAAACCTAATGACAATGACAAAGTACCAAAAAGAAACGCTTTATGTTTTTAGTATGTCATTAGTATTCAACTTGGTACTTAATCTGGTATTAATTCCTATTTATGGAATGGAGGGAGCAGCTTGGGCAACCGGTATAACAACTATTGTTTGGAATATCACTGCTTTATTATTTATCAGAAAAAAATTAAAGGTAGATCCCTCTATTTTTCATTATTTTAAAAAAACTATTTAAGTATTCAGGCAATTTGCTACTTAAATCCACATCATGACAATCATAACATATTACCTAAATTACTTTGAGCCAAAATAAAACTTTTGATTTACTTGATACACTGATCGTAATTGCAAAACATAAATTATTCATAGTTGGTGTTGTGCTTACTTCTACTATTTTGGCACTTATTATTGCTTTGACTTGGCCAAAAACATATCAATCTACCTCTGAAGTTATCCAAACAAGAGAGAGCGTGGGTAGCTTGGGTAGTTTGCTGGAAAATTTTGGCTCTTTGAGTTCAGGTCAAAATAAAATTGGTGGAGAGACAATTTTAGTAATACTAAATAGTGAATCTTTAAGATTAAGTATAATCGAAGAATTTGAACTGAATAAAGTTTATGGAACTGAAATTAAAGAAAGACTCCTGAAAATTTTAAGTGGCTCGATATATATAGAAGCATCAAGAGAAGGGGGCTTCGGATTTAACCCTATCGTATCTGTTAAAATTGCTGTAGAGGATGAAAAGCCTCAAAGAGCACAGGCTATTAATAGTTTTGTTATTGATCAACTAAAGGAAAAGATGGAGGGTTTAAACAAAGAGACTTCTATGGAAAGTCTTACCATTCTCGAAAAAAGATTAGCACAAAACCTTACAGATCTTGAGAATTCAGAAAAAAAATTGAAAGAATTTCAAAATACTTATGGTCTTATACAGCTTGATTCTCAACTTGAATTGATAGTTGAAAACCTTGCGGATATAAAAGCTGAAATTATACAGAGAGAAGTGGAAATGAATTATCTAAGAGAAAATTTGACTTCAAATTCTAATCAGCTAAAAAAATTAGAGGCTGAGAAAAAAGCTTTGGAAATGCAATATCAAAAACTGATTTCAAAATCAGAAGATTTTGAAATAAAAAATGATGGATTTTATCCTTTACAAGAGTTTCCTGATCTAATGTACAGCTATTACATACTGAGAAGGGATGTCGAAATTCAGAATAAGATCTATCAAATACTGATACCGCAACTCGAGCAACAAAGACTTTATCTTCAAAACCAGGGAAGCGGTATTAAACTCATTGACGAACCGGAACTGCCAACTTATAAACACTCACCTAAAAGAGCATATATTGTAATTGGAGGGTTCGCTTCTTCACTATTAATCGCATTAGTGTTGGTATTTATTCGAGAGGCTCGAATTGATGAGGATAGTGAAATAGCAAAAAAATTAGAAGAATTTAAACATCAAATTACAAGATTAAAATAATTTGAACATTACTTTAAATCGCATTACATATTTATACGCAGTTATTTCAGGAATTGTACCAGTGCTTCTTTTTTCGATTTTCGGATCAAAGATCGTAATCTTGTTTGGTGGGTTCGCGGCTTTAGGGTTCTATATATATTCTTTTCAAAATGAAAAAAATTGGTTTTTACTTCTTCCAATAATTATAGGTATGTATTCAGGTGGGGTTGCAAATTTTTCTGATAATACATCAATCCCTATAACACTTTTTCAGCTTGCTTTAATTACTGGAATTCTAGTATTTGTTCTTTCAAGGTTAAATACAAAAGATTTTACATTTAACTCGTCCGGTTACACTAAAGTATTTTTTCTGTTTTTAAGCTTCATCTCATTTTCTCTCATTTACTCAGTAGACAAGAGTAATGCATTACTAAATTTTTTCAGGATCATAGTATTATTTGGGTTCGTTTTTTTTATAAATAATGTTGTTAACAGTAAAGAACAAATTACAAGAATATTGATCACAGTGAGTGCTATGGCTGTGATTATTTCAATTTTTTCTATTGTAGAATATATAAAGAATCCTGATTTAGCTATTCAGAATTATTTAAGCGCAGGTACAAAATTAAGCCGTACAAACGCACTAGGAGCTTTTAGCGATCCTAACAGATTTGCCGCAGCTCTAATATTACCCAGTGCTTTTTTATTCAGTGTATTTAGTACCGCTAAAAATTCAAAGGAAATAGGTCTTGCTTTTGTTGGGTTTTTAATACTATTGGGAGGAGTAGCAACAACTTTTTCCCGAAGTGGATTTGTTTCGATAGCGCTTGTAATTGGGGTTATAATTTTTAAAACAAATAAACTAAAACCTTTTCTGAGTTTAGCTATTGTTGGAACACTTATCGTGATGGTAGTTCCGAATTTAAGATTAATTGCATTTTCCTATCTTGGTAGGATATTAGACCTAATTCAAGGAAATATTGATACATCCGGGAGTATCAGAATTATGCTTGCTTTAGCGGCAATTGGAATGTTTGTCGACACTTATATGCTTGGAGTTGGCTTTGATTCCTTTGATGTAAAGTTTCGCGAATTTTTTACAACATTTGAAACATTAGGGGTAGAGGAATCTCATAACATGTTTTTAACTATTCTCTCGGAATTAGGTTTGATCGGAATGATTCTGCTACTCTTCATTATATTCAATATATTTCAAGACGCTTCGGGTTTAGTAAGAAATTCAAAGTCTATTACAGACAAGAGGATTTCGATAACAATTTATTCAAGTTTGATAGGTTTTCTGCTCTTCTATCAGTTTTACGATGGGGCATTAATTGACAATATTTTAATGCTAGTTATCGGTTTATTGTTTTGTTCAGTACGATTTAATGCTGATGTTCAATCCTTAAATAAAAAATCTATACTTGCTGAGTAACGTGAGTTCGAGATAAGGATATTAAAAAAAAGCAGCAATTGTTTGGTATCGGTGAAGGTTTTTTTGAGGCTTGGTTTCTTTTCGGTAAAATGATAAGCAATGAGTCCGGAAAAAAGATTCGTCAGGAAGTTTTTGGGACTTTGATGGCGGGAATGTTCAATCTGGAATATGTTTTTGAGTTGGTCAATAGTGGTTTCACAAATGGCTCGTTTGCGCAGCATGATCGCATCCGCGATGAGGGTCAGCAAGTTGGTTTTCATATTTTTGCGGAGTTTAGTAACCAAGTGAATGCCCTGAAAGAATAAGTCCTCAAACAGTGCTTTAGAGATATAGCCTTTATCTCCAAAAAGTTTGCCAAAGAGCTTTTCTATAAACCCGGAGTGTTTGAGGGGGGGGGCAGTCATCGGTATTGCCCGGCGTCAGCATGACATCGATAATATGGCCGGTGTCGCTGGTCACCAGATGCAATTTAAACCCATAAACCAACCAATAGAACAGTGTCCGCGAGCGTCGAAGACCTTATGGGAGTGGATCCGTCGGTTATGACACACCCGCAGCGGAGTAGAGTCAATAAAACTGATCCCGGTACAGGCCCCATTAATTAAAGCTTTAATACTTTACAACTCAGAAATTTATATAATCAAAATTATTTAATAAGCACCATTTTTTTTGTAGCAATCCAATTATTCGTGGTTATTCTATAAAAGTAAATACCAGAATTGAGATTAGTTGCATTAAATGAAATGTTATGGACTCCTTGCAACATTTTACTTTCTACCAATACAGATACCTGCTTTCCTAAAATATCAAATACTTCCAGCTTTACATCAGTTTCATCAGCAAGCGTAAAAGATATATTAGTACTCGGATTAAATGGATTAGGATAATTCTGAGCAAGTTCAAATAAATAAACTTCCTCTTCTTTCTCTTCTCTAGTAACAAGATTAATTTTTGGTGTACTCAAATTATATACACCAGAAGAAAGAGCAGAAAAATAATACGTATTATTTTCATTTGAGTGCTTATCATAAAGAGAAATCCCCACCCCACTGGTTGGATATAAAACTACTCTAGTATGCCAATCGTTATTTGTAGAAGAAGCTATTACGAGATCATATAGTCCATCAGCATCAAAATCTACATAACTCATTGCAGTAACTTTAAAATAGCTATCAGACCAAACCTGATCTAATGCACCAGAGGAACTTGTAAATTCAAGTTTTTTAAGCCAAGAATTACTTCCTGAAGTTGCTAAATTTCCAGTCTCCTCACTTTCCATTTTAAATCGATAATGGGTTCCCGCTCCATCTTTAATTTTTGAAGCCATAAGTTCATCAAAGCCATCTCCATCAGAATCACCAGAGGAAAGACTAGAAAAATAATAAGATCCATTTGAAGCCCCATATTTTTCATAAAGAGTTATTTCTTGATAGTAAGGTTCAAATTGAAAAAGATTTACCTTTGTCTCCCAATTATCTGCAGATGCATAAGCTATTACTAACTCATCATAACCATCTCCATTATAATCTCCATGTGTTGTAGCAGTAACTTTAGCGTAGTTACTTGTCCATACTTGATCTAAGGAACCAGATCCACATGATGTACAGGCTATCCCTGAATATTCAAGTTTTTTAAGCCAAGAATTACTTCCTGAAGTTGCTAAATTTCCAGTCTCCTCACTTTCCATTTTAAATCGATAATGGGTTCCCGCTCCATCTTTAATTTTTGAAGCCATAAGTTCATCAAAGCCATCTCCATCAGAATCACCAGAGGAAAGACTAGAAAAATAATAAGATCCATTTGAAGCCCCATATTTTTCATAAAGAGTTATTTCTTGATAGTAAGGTTCAAATTGAAAAGGACTTACCTTTGTCTCCCAATTATCTGCAGATGTATAAGCTATTACTAACTCATCATATCCATCTCCATTATAATTTCCATGTGTTATAGCAGTAACTTTAGAATAGTTGCTTGTCCAAATATTAGTTAATTCCTGATATGAACCAGAATTATGCAAAATATTTGTAGAAGAAGGGTTGTCATCAAGTCTATATCTATAATAAGTACCTGAAGCATCCTTAATTTTAGTTGCTTGAAGCTCCTCTTTAGCAATTGAAGCATCACTTTCATTCAATTCAAAAAGCTTTACCTCCCACGGAGAAAAGCTTTCTCTTAGAACTCCATCTCTAACATAAATTTCAATAGAAGTTAGTGCTGCTAGTCCTGAATTAATGGAGACTTCTTTTGCTATATTTATAAATTTTAAAGGTGAGAAACTTCCACCTTTAGGAAGTGTTTTTAAACTTACCCATCCGTTTTGAATAGTATTACCAGTTACATTTGCAGCTATTAATAGATATTTGGTAGTATCTACTTTATTTCGCTTTAATATATAGTAGGGAGTTCTATAAATTAAATGTTTGATTATCAATTATTTATCACTATATTTCGGTATCAAAAACCAGATAAAAACATGGCTAAACACATATACTAATCGACCGGAAAGAAATCATTGTTTGACGAGCAGTTTTCTGTTGAAAAATTATCAGAAATGGGTAATCCGTTAGATAAACTCAGTACGGCCATTAATTTTGAACTGTTCCGGCAAGTATTAGAGAGCAAGCTCCTAAATACTGCCAAGAAAAATAATGCAGGGGCAAAGCCGTTTGATGTGGTTTTTATGTTTAAGATATTGATATTACAACGCTATTACGGATTAGGAGATATCCAAGAGACCTTAGGTGTTTCAGAGCCTCACAATATTACATATGCAATTTTTGCAGAATTAGGGCTTATTGGAGGATTTTTATTATTAATAACATCTTTATTCAAGGATGCTTACGAGAACATTAAAAACTCAAGCGACCAAATTAATAAAATAATATCTGTAAGTCTTTTTAGCTCACTTTTTGGTTATCTTTTATTTTATCAGTTTTATGATGGGGCGCTTTATGATGCTAAACTAATGCTAAATATCTCACTAATTATTTGCCATAAAAATATTTTATCTGGAAGAGAGCCTTACAACCTTCTTACAGCTACGTAAGTGGTTATAATTCCTGTGATAGTTGATATTTAGCTAAAATCAGTTGCGTTCTTTATCTTCTTATAGCCACAATAGTTGTGATTACCCCTGCTATAGCAGAAATTCCTCCCAGTATTAAACTAACACGACTGTTTTTTAAATTTTCACGTTGTATCTGATAATTTCTTCCTGTACTTACATCTTCGAGAGGTTGTCGATCTACAAAAACAATATCACCCGATTCAATTTCTTTACTGCCTGCCTTATACCATGTTCTGCTACCGGCTTTTATAATAAAAATACGATCGAGGTCTGCTGCTAAAGTCATTCCGCCGGCATCTGAGATATAATTTTGAGCATCTTGTTGAGGCTGAAAGCTATACAAGCCGGGGTTATTAACCTGTCCCATTAAAGTAACCGAATGGGTATTTTTTGGAATATAAATTTTGTCTCCGTCAGCAATAGTAGTTGATTGCAGCACTTGAGAACTTGTTAAGTTCAGTGGAACCCTGTTTATTCCTAATGTTCTTTCAAGATCTAAATAATCAAATCCCTCCAGAAAGGAATCAGTAGTTCTTGTAAGTAAAACAGGATTAAAATTATTTGCGTCAGGCACGTCTTTTTGATTAATGTCATTTCTTATCAGGTAAGCACCATTTGGAAGTGCCTCAGAAGTAAGCCCTCCGGCCTGGTTTATAATATTATCAACAGATGTACTACCTTCAGTTATAAAATAGTTTCCGGGAGCTGTAACTTCTCCCAATACCCAAACAGAGGAAGTTTTTTCTAGATTATTAAACGGAATAATGACATTGCTATTTGGCGTTAGTTTAATTTCTTCAAATAAATTCGCTGAATAACGATTGCTATTACTTTGAGATGTATTTAAATATACAAACGAAGAATCTGCATCATAACGTATTCCACCCCCAATCGATATCAGATCTTCAATTGTGTCCCCCGGTTTGTATGGAACTCGTATAGGGTTATTTATTGCTCCTGAAATACTAACAAAAGGATAATGCTCTGTATAATTTGAAATGTAAATACGATCTCCATCACGGATGTATGGATTTTTTGACTGATCTCCACTCAATAGATAACCTTGCAAATCAATAAGTAAATAATCATCATTTTTTGAAGTTACTTTAAGATTTCTAAGATTATACTGAGAAGACAGATTCTTGTATTCTGCTGAAAACTGGTTTTTTTCACTATCATCAACAAAACCTTCAATCCTGTTTAAGTTAAGTCCTGTAAAAGTAGTTCGTTCATTTACGTTTGTTTGTTGAGTTAATTTATTAAAAGGAATGAGGGGAATTTTGGCCTGACCATCAATGCTTATTCCTGTAACTAAAAAATCAAATCTTGTACCAGCAGGTAACACATAGCGCCCCGGGTTTGGAATATTGCCACCAACATGAACAGTTACAGGTCTGGGACGATCAATTGTGACGGATACGGTAGTATTTTTTAATTGTTGATCAAATTCTGAAATGATTTTTTTAGAAGCTTCTTTTAAAGTCAAACCTTTTACTGAAACTATACCCAATGTTGGAATGGCTAAGTCTCCTAAAGGATTGATCATTAATGCACGGTACGCAAACTCAACTAAACCGTTTCCATAAATAGAAAGCACATCGTTTGGTCCAAGAAGATATTCGTCCGGATTTAAATAATCATCAATAGGCGTGAGATTAGTTCCTAAAGAAAGAGTTACTTGATCTACAAAATAGGTGTTAAATCCAGAATTAGTTCCTACCTGCTCACTCTGATTATTCCTTTGCTGAGCAAATAATGTGCTTATTGAAAAAGTTGAAAAAAAGAGTAAAAAAAATAAGCACTTAAAAAACTTGTTTTTAGACATGTATCAAGATGTTTTTAATTTGACCGGCAATCTCGCCATTACAATTCCCGCAATAACAGAAAGTGCACCAATATATTGAAATAGAGTGAGTACTTCATCTAAAATAATCACTCCAAAGATTAAACCCAGAACCGGCACTAAATTTTGATAAGTTGCGGTTCTTACAGCTCCAATTTTCACAATTCCATTGTTCCAAATCAAATAAGCCAAACCTACAGAAAGCAATCCGCTATAGATTACTCCACCATAAGCTTTAGGAGAGATAGAACTCCAGTTTAGTTCAATTAAAAAAGGAATCCCAATTATAAAAAGACAGATAAATCCGATTAATGACATAAATGCTGAAAATTGGGTAGAGTTATAGAATGTTAAATACTTCTTAGAAAAGATAGTGTAAACTGCCCAAACTACGGCAGAAAGAATGGTAATTATATCACCCAAAAAAGTCTCTGATTGAAAAGAGATTTCATTATCTCCACCGATAACTATAAAAGCAACGCCTGCAAATGCAAATACTACTCCTACAGATTTCAAGACAGTGAGTTTTTCTTCGGTAAAAAACTGAGATAATAAAGCTACCCAAATCGGGATTGTGCCCAGCATAACGGATGCATTTGCAGCTTTGGTTAGATTTATCCCGATGATGAACAATAATTGGTACAACAAATTGCCAACCAAGCCAATGCCAACCAAAGTCCAAAAATGCTCTTTTTTTACCCGTAGCGAAAAGCCTTTCTTAACTGTAGCGATATAAAGAAACCCAAAGGCCAGAAAAAAACGAATAGCATTAAAGCTAAATGGATCAAATTCTGCAAGGGAGATCTTAACCACACTGAAATTGAGCGCCCAAATAATGGCGACACCTATCAAAGTAAGGTCGGTAAAATATTTCTTTATCAAGCCTGTAAATTTATGAACCTGAGTTCCCACAAAGTGATGCCTTTGGCAGAACTCAGCTTATGAGATAGAAAATACGGTAATCAATGGTATGAACCGATGCAATTCGTACAAACTTGCTAAATGTGGATCAGGCTTTTGCCGGTACTTCTTTTCCTTTGTTCAGCGTTTTATTGATGTATAACTGCTGTGCTATTGAGAGCACGTTAAAGATCAAATAGTACAAACTTAATCCGGATGCAAAGCTGTTAAAAATGAATAACAGCATTACCGGGAAAATATACTGAAGAACTTTCATTTGCTGAGCCATCGGGTTGCTACCTCCACCGCCACCACTCATGCCGCCCGTAAGTTTACTCTGAAAGATCATCGCAATAGACATCAACAGTACAAAGCCACCAATTGCATCACCTAAGAAAGGAATTGTAAAAGGAAGGTTAATAATATAGTCGGGCGCAGAAAGATCGCTTGCCCATAAAAACTCTTCCTGACGAAGTAGAATAGAATTTTGGAAAAATCTCCACAGCGTAATCAAGATCGGGAACTGAAGCAGGTTCGGCAAACAACCACCTAAAGGATTTACTTTGTTCTTTTTGTAAATCTTCATGGTTTCTTGTTGCTGTTTCTGCGGATTGTCTTTGTACTTATCCTGAATCTCTTTAAGCTGTGGCTGTAGGTCTTTCATCGCTGCCATACTCTTGTAGCTCTTAAAAGTAAGAGGGGAGAGCACAAGCTTTACAGAAGTCGCAAAAATAATAACAAGAATACCGTAATTACTTATAAAGCCACTAAAGAAGGTGAAAAACGGAATTACTATAAACCTGACAAACGGATCAGAGAAAAATCGAAGCCAATTATATCCAACTTCCACCATATCATAAGCATGTTCATCCACTTTTTTGATATCATAATACTTGAGCGGACCTACAAATAACTTGTAAGAAAGAACGCCATCGTCCGGAATGGAAGAAGTAATGGAGGCAGTGTATTTGTGTTTTGTGAGCGGGTCGTCCATTTCGCCGGTAACTTCTCCGGTTAAAAAAGCACTTTCTGTTTGGTGAAGTGGTTTAATGAACTGAGTAAAAAATTTAGTTCGGGTCGCCGTCCAGTCAATATTGCCATTGAATGTTTCTTCTTTTCGACCGGGTTCATCTAATTTAAACTTCTCCAATTCATCGCCAAGATATACATAAGCTGCGGCATCAATACCTTCTTGTTTTTTATCTTTTTCAGATGAATTCAGCTTTGAATTCCAGCCAAAATCGACAGCTCTTCCAACGATGTAATCACTTACACCGATGAATTCTACATTGAGATCGATCTCATAAGTGTCCCCAATAAATGTATAGGTATAAACGATCTGGCGACCATCGCTTAACTGAAGCGCATAAGACAACTCTTTGGATTCGCCTTCGCCAAGGGTAAGAAAAGTGCCTCGGTTGATCTGCGTGAAAAATAGATTTTGAGTATCTACATTATAGTTTTCAGTGGTTAAGAACCCGAAATTGTATGCAGATTTAGTAGAATCTGATATTAGTTGGTAAGGAACTCCCGCCCACGTGTCATACTCAGAAAAAGTGAAAGAAATGGGGCCTGCACCTTTGTTCGAAAAAACGACGGTGTAAAGGGGAGTTGTTACTGTAAACTCTAACTGTTCCGTTTCTTCAGAACCGGAAAAAATCCCGGTTTGAGGAGTAACAGATTCCTGAGACTGGTTTTCTTTAATTGTTGATTCCGGGCGAGCTTGCTGGATATCAGTAACACCTACAGATGTGTTTAATTCAGCTTCAGCAGCTTCAATTTGTGCCAAGCTGTCCTGGCGAGCACGTTCTGCAATTTGAGCAGCTCGTTCTTCTTCGCTAGGCATGCTCACAACAAACCAAGCTACCATAAGTAAAAAAATCAATCCAATTCCGGTTGCAGTATTTTTATCCAAAAGTCAGCATTTTAAGAAAGTTATTTTGTAGATAGCAGTCGATTACGAAGCTCATCCAGCATAGTTACTATGTGTTTTTGAACCTCAGCAAAATCGAGGTTTGTAGTACGAGCAATTAAGACGCAGTGTACACCAATGCTCAAATCTTTAACTGTGTCAATGATCTGATGTTGATTGAGGCGAAAAGATTCCCTCATAAGTCTTTTAGCATGATTTCGCTTGATAGCGTTGCCCGTTTTTTTGGGAGAAATAAATCCAATTTTAAAAACCTCTTGCGAGGTAATAAACGTAGTATAGCGAAGATTCACCGTTGGTGATTGAATGAGCGAAGACCCGGAAAATAAATTCTGGAAATTTCGCCTACCACGCAAGATTCGAGATTTAGGTAAGGTAAATCTACGAGTTGGAGCAACAGTTATGTTACTTGGCTCCTTTGCGCTCATCACTAACACTTAGTTTGCTACGACCTTTGGCGCGACGTCCTGCAATTATTCTGCGTCCGTTTTTTGTAGCCATACGCTCTCTAAAGCCATGCTTGTTCTTGCGTTTTCTATTACTTGGTTGAAATGTACGTTTCATGAATTTGGATGTTTTATGCGTTCAATTCGTATCCGAAAAAGGCTTTAAATATAAAGATTATATCATAAAATCTTAACTATTATTTTGATTAATATTTTGATGCATATCCTATCATGAACTAGTCAAAAATTTGTCGCATCTTTAGATTATGAGCAACTCAAAACAAAGAGAATTCAGAACTAAACTTCATGAAGTAATATTTGAAGCAGACACAGTTACAGGGAAGATTTTTGATCTCTTTTTGATGGTAAGTATTGTTGCAAGCGTTGTGATTGTGGCGTTAGATAGTGTTGCTGATCTTAGATTGGAATACGGTAAGCTTTTCATAAAACTGGAATGGGCCTTTACCCTCTTGTTTACCATAGAATATGTTCTGAGAATCATATCGGTTCAACGAGCTAGAGGATATATCTTTAGTTTTTTCGGATTGGTAGATTTCTTTTCTATTCTTCCAACTTATTTAAGTTTACTGATACCGGGAAGTCAGTATTTCTTGGTAATAAGAATCGTTAGAGTACTTAGAGTTTTTAGGGTATTGAAATTTACTCAGTATTTGGTAGAAGTTGACCAACTTCGCAAGGCGATGAGATCTTCTCGCCGCAAGATCACCGTATTTGTATTTACAGTAGTTACGATAGCGGTAATAGTGGGTTCGTTGATGTATGTGATCGAAGGTCCTGAGCATGGATTTACGAGCATACCACGGGGTATCTATTGGGCTATTGTAACCTTAACAACGGTAGGTTATGGCGATATATCACCGGCCACGCCAATCGGGCAAATGTTTTCTGTGCTAATCATGATTTTTGGCTATGGAGTGATTGCCGTGCCAACAGGAATTGTAACGGTAGAGTTGGGAAAAGCGAGTTCAAAAAGTAGTTCTACTCAGGTTTGTCCATTTTGCTCAAGAGAAGGTCACGATCCGGACGCTACTTACTGCAAGTATTGTGGAAATGAGCTTAATCCTTAGCCCGCATATCTCACCACCTTTTTTTAACGTTCTAAGCTGAGTTCCCACAAAGTGATGCCCTCGGCATAACTCAGGTTGTTACGGACGTGATTAATCACGTCCGTAACAACCTGAGTTCATTTCTACACACTGTTTCAGATGGTGTTCTCGTTAAAAATCACCGTGGGCTGCGTTGGAGCTACAACCGACTTGCCCAAGGCAATTTTTAACTTCGTGAGATATGCGGGTTAGTTACAAAATCTGCCTTTATTGTTCATTTACAAACGATCTTTGGTATTGATATGAATAAAGGCGAACTTTAGGGAGCAAGTTAAAGGTCAGGTATCGGCATTTCTTTAGTACAGTATTTGTTTTCCCTTCTCTAGTTTGTAAACACAATTAATTTATCACAGCCGAAAAAGTTAACAATTCACGTTTGTGAATTATTCTGTACATGTGAGCAATATTTATATTTTTATTTATAATGGAATACGGTAAAGTAAAATGGTTCGATGCTGAAAAAGGTTTCGGATTCATCGCACCAGAAAGTGGAAGCAAAGATGTTTTCATGCATAGAAACAACATCGAGAACCTTGGTTTTAACGAAGGTATCAAAGATGGTGAATCTGTAGAATTTAAAATTGAAGAAACTGATAAAGGACTTAGCGCAGTTGATGTGTACGTTCTTGAATGATCAGCAATTCAATAATTTTCAAAGCTCGATTTCGAAAGAAATCGAGCTTTTTTTTTGTTGGCTATTAGATTGAATTTCCATCTAGTGTAGCGTCATCTATGAATTGTCGTAGCTCTGTTAACCTGAGTTCGAAAAGCTGTGTCAAATTTATTGGAAGGAGGAACAGATCGATGAACTCAATGCTTGGCTGAAAGTGAGAAATTTAATTCCGCTTGAATCAAACTGCAAAATTGATCGAGTTGTAAGAAATGAAAACGTCCATAAGCCAGACAAGGGGTTGCAACCCCTTGTCTGGCTTGAGAAGGTGGCGTTATTTTTAGCCTAAGTTAGAAGCTGCCGAGGGCATCATTTTGTAGGAACTCAGGGTGTTAGGTTTTTCCTCCTATTTTTTCAAGGTAAGCTTTTGACTCTATATTTATTGATAGTCAAACATATCAGGTGTTTTACGACATTTGAATATTGACTTTCCAACTAGTCGCCCATACGGCGGTCATGAATATCCTTCCGGTGTAGTGTTAGTCATGAATTGTCGTAGCTCTGTTAACCTGAATTAGAAAAGCTGTGTCAAATTTATTGGAAGGAGGAACAGATCGATGAACTCAATGCTTGGCTGAAAGTGAGAAATTTAATTCCGCTTGAATCAAACTGCAAAATTGATCGAGTTGTAAGAAATGAAAACGTCCATAAGCCAGACAAGGGGTTGCAACCCCTTGTCTGGCTTGAGAAGGTGGCGTTATTTTTAGCCTAAGTTAGAAGCTGCCGAGGGCATCATTTTGTAGGAACTCAGGGTGTTAGGTTTTTCCTCCTATTTTTTCAAGGTAAGCTTTTGACTCTATATTTATTGATAGTCAAACATATCAGGTGTTTTACGACATTTGAATATTGACTTTCCAACTAGTGTCAAGTCAATGTTCATTTGTCGGTTAAAAGCTATCGGATAGCCTGTTCATTGACTATTTGAAAAGGTGAATAAGAAAAAACACCATCCATCACCCCGTTTCTCACCCACATTACAACGTTTCCAAATTTGAAGGAAACGAAATGATGGATTCCTGCCCATATCATTCATCAGACGAACTCAAGGCGCCGGAAGAAGAGTAGAATTCGGTTGACCACTGAACCTGATTTATTGGTTAGAATCAGGACAAGACTGTATGAACTCTGTCTCCTTTGGAAGGGAGATTTTGTAGCCGTTGAGGCACACTGTCTCAACAGGAGATTTGCATTCCTTGCATTAACTCTAAAAGTAAAATCTACCCCGGGTATCCACTTCCACTGGTTATGTAATCCCGTAAGGAATCAATTTCATTTTTTTGATGTTCGATCACGGATTTTACCACATCACCGATCGAAATAACTCCAACCAGTTTTCCTTCACCCAGCACAGGAAGATGGCGAATTCTTTTGTCCGTCATAAGTTGCATACATAGGTTCACGGAATCGTCAGGGGTAACACACACTACTTTATCCGACATAATATCTTTTACCGAAGTAGTTCTGGAAGCTCTTCCTTTCAAAATCACTTTATTCCGATAATCTCTCTCTGAAATAATTCCTTGAAGAGACTCATTACTCATAACCACTAGCGCTCCAATGTCCAGTTCAGCCATCTTTTCGATTGCTTCGTACACGGTATTATCAGGAGTTACAGAATAGATTTCTGTTCCTTTTTTCTGAAGAAGATTCTTAACAAGCATAATTGCCTCCAATAAATTGTTTGTATAGGTATAATTAAACAGATGTGATGAATTTTGCAAATAAATAGAGATTAATATTCTCTTTTTTATCCTATTATTTCGATCTGCCGGCTAGCGGAAAGAAATCTAAAGAATCTTATTTAAGCAAATCTTTATATTTTTCATTTCTTTCAGAGGATTCAAAATGACAAATAATCAAATGAATATTCATCATTCCCTCGCATTTGCCGTATATTAGCCTTTCATCAAGACCTCCATTTCAATTCATTCATGACGTACCTTTCTACAGAAAATCTGGGTAAAAAATACGGGCTTAAACTTTTATTTGAAAACCTGACCTTCGGCATCTCAAAAGGCGATAAAACGGCACTCATTGCTCAAAATGGAGTGGGTAAATCAACGTTGCTGAAAATATTAGCCGGAGAAGAAACTCCGGATTCCGGGAAAGTTATGGCTCGAAACGGCATAAAAATAAGTATGCTGGAACAGGAACCGGAACTTGACGACAGCATGACCATCAATCAATTCATCGCTCATGGTGAGAATGAAATGGTGAAGGTGGTTCAGCAATATGATAAAGCGGTAGCGGCTCAGGCAGAAAACTATAATGAGAAAACTCAGGAAGCTTTCGATAAAGCTCTGGCAAAAATGGACGTTGCCAATGCGTGGGATTATGAGCAAAGATTGCATCAGATATTAAGCGTATTAAATATTCATGATCTAGATCAGCCAATAAGTTCACTTTCGGGTGGCCAGCGAAAACGTGTAGCTCTGGCTTTTGTATTATTGGATGACCCTGATCTACTGATTTTGGATGAGCCTACCAATCATCTGGACGTAGAAATGATCGAGTGGCTGGAAGCGTATCTAACCAAAAGCACAATGACTTTACTCATGGTAACGCATGATAGATATTTTCTGGATCGTGTTTGTAATCATATTTTAGAGATCGAAGATGGTCAGCTTTACCATCACAGGGGGAATTACGCATATTTCCTTCAGAAAAAAGCAGAACGAGAAGAAGTTTACGCTACTGAAATTGCCAAAGCAGGCAGGTTAATGAAGAAAGAGCAAGAATGGATGCGCCGGCAACCGAAAGCTCGTACTACTAAATCGAAGTCCAGAATAGATGCTTTTTATAAAACCGAAAAAAAAGCAAAATCCGGAAAAGTAAAACAGGAAGTAAAGCTGGAAGTGGACATGTCTCGAATCGGCGGACAAGTTCTGGAGCTCAAAAAAGTAAACAAGAGCTTTGATGATATCGTGATCCTGAATGATTTCGATTACTCTTTCAATAAAGGAGAACGAATTGGAATTATTGGGAGAAATGGAGTGGGCAAAAGTACGTTTTTAAAAATTATTACCGGAGAAGAACCCGTTGACTCCGGGGAAGTAAACACTGGTCAGACTATTGTGTATGGCCATTACAAACAATCCGGCATTGAGATCAAAGAGAAAGAGCGTGTAATTGATGTGATCAAAGAAATTGCTGAAGTCATTGTTTTGGCTAACGGAGATACGATTTCAGTTTCTCAGTTCCTGGAGCATTTTATGTTTGATTCGAAAATGCAATATACTCTCGTTTCAAAATTGAGTGGTGGTGAGAAACGTCGCCTTGGGTTGATGATGGTCTTGATCAAGAACCCAAACTTCCTGATACTGGATGAGCCAACGAACGATTTTGATCTCATCACGCTGGAAAAACTGGAAGATTTCCTTTCCAATTTCGGAGGTTGTCTGATTATCGTATCTCATGATAGATATTTCATGGATAATTTAGTAGAGCATTTCTTTGTGTTTGAAGGTGATGGCGTCGTTAATGATTTTAATGGCACTTATTCAGAGTATCGAGCACAACAAACAGAACTTGAAAATGAACAGAAAAAAGATTCGGGCAAGAAGTCTGCTTCTGATCATCCAAAACCTTCTAACTCAGATCCCGACAAACTCAGTTTTAACGAAAAGAAAGAATATCAAAAGTTAGAGAAGGAAATTGTAGAACTGGAGAAGAAGCAGTCAGCACTGGAAAGGCAAATGAGTAACAGTGCGTTGGATTACAAAAAGATTGCAGAGCTTTCCGAAACTTTTTCAGATATTAAGGGTGATATCGAAAAAAAAGAACTCCGCTGGCTGGAGTTAGCAGAACGAACGGATTGACTCCTGACTCCTGACTCCTGAAAATATAACAACTAGCTCTTTTACAAATAATGTTCTTTCTTTAGCTCATATTATTTCAAACAACCAACCCCTCGCTTTTGAGCATTAAAGAAAAATTTGCTGATTCAGCCATCAGAAAAAGAATTGTTCAGGGATTTATCCTGACTTTCATAATTTCTATCATTGCCGTCTATTTCTCGGATGGCTTCATTCAGGAAAATGGTCATTTTGGGTTTTGGTCGATCACTCCTCCTCTTCTCGCAATTTTCCTCGCATTTTATACGGGAGAAGTTGCCAGTTCTTTATTCTTGGGTATTTGTTTGGGAGCTGTGATTTCCGGAAAACTGAATATCGTTCAGGATTTTCTTATTCCATCTATCGGTACTGAAAGCTTTGCCTTAATTCTGTTGGTTTACCTTTGGGCGTTAGGTGGATTGATTGGAATCTGGACAAGAACCGGTGGCGCAGAGAAATTTGCACAGTGGGCGAGTGAGAAAATGGTGAAAGGACCCGTTTCTGCTAAATTATTTACTTGGTTCATGGGTATCGTTTTTCATCAGGGCGGAACAATTAGCACCATTTTAACTGGAGCTACCGTTCGCCCTGTCTCAGATAAGCATAAGGTGTCACATGAAGAGCTTTCTTATATTGTAGACTCCACGGCATCTCCCATAGCTACACTCATTCCTTTTAATGTGTGGCCCATTTATGTAGCGGGTTTAGTGATTGGCACAAATGCCATTTTTGAAACTACTCAGGATGGAATCAGCTTTTTCCTTTCCGCAATACCTTTCAATTTTTATGCGATCTTTTCCATTATTCTGACTCTTCTTTTTGCGTGGGAGAAACTTCCATGGGTTCCCGGAAAACAAATGCGGGTAGCCATCAAGCGTTCCAGAGAAGAAGGTAAACTCGATCGTGACGGAGCCACACCAATGTCTGCTGATGAACTTACAGAACAGAAAATCCCGGAAGGTTACAAACCCGGATTGATTGATTTCTTTGGGCCGATCGGAACACTTCTTGGAGTAGCGATTATCCCTTTCTTCTACACCTTCTTTATTCTGGATATGGGAGATGATTCTTCGTTATTAATTGCTGAAGCTTTTGTACTGGCAGTTCTTGTCGGAATCGGAATTGCCATCGCAAAAGGTATGAAACTTCAGGATGTCATCGATGGCTTTGTAGATGGATGCAAAGGCGTAACTATTGGTGCAATCATTCTTGCTTTTGCCGTTACCCTCAAGGAAGTAGCTGATGCTGTTGGAACCGCCGCTTATGTGGTAAATATAGTTGGTGGAATTATAAATCCAATCATTCTACCGGGATTACTGATGGTTTTTTGCATGATCATCGCTTTTTCTACAGGAACTTCCTGGGGAACTTATGCGGTAGTTTTTCCGGTAGCCATTCCATTGGCTTGGGCGGTTGTTCCTGATCCGTTTTTCTTAACACTTTCCTTCTCTGCTGTAATTGGCGGTGCTGTTTTTGGAGATCAATGCTCACCGATTTCAGATACGACTATTCTATCCTCACTCGCCACCGGCTCCGATCTGATGGATCATGTTAAAACTCAGTTTCCTTTGGCTATCGTTGCCGGAAGCTTGGCTATTGTAATGTACTCTGCTTTGGTGTTTTTCTTTGTTTGAGATAGTAGCTCAGTGTTTGTAAAGACTTAAAATATTAAGTTCTTACAGGCTAAATGTATGATAACTAACAATCAATATCTACCAATCAATCTCCAGAATCCTGCCCGGTGTCCATGGAGCATTTGTCTGATTTAGTTGCCTATCTATTGCCGGAATATCTGTGTTAATAATCTCTTTCATCATGTCAATAACAGGTTGAAGTTGTTTTTTTGCTATTTCAGCAACACGTTTCGAAGTTCCTGTTGGATCTGATGACGACGATGTACCGGCACCAATTGCATTATTAATTCTGGAATTCAAAGATGGAGCTTGTTGCATTTCCAGTCGCCCGGCAATTCTGTCTCCGCTCATCAGCAGATTGATTTGATTCAGTTTATTTTCCAGACCATCAATGTTTGCAGCTAATCCCGAGGGAGCGTCATTTCCCAGAGCTTTTAGCGCACCTTTGTAATATTGAAGCCGCTCATTTACTTCCCCGACTGCATTTCTCGCACTATTGGTAGCTTTTGAAAGTTTATTTAGCTGCTTATGAAAAGCTAACATTGCTGAGGGATTTTCAGCCGGAAGAGTAACATTACCCAACGGTCTCACTTCAAAATTCTGAGCTTCAGTGAGCTTTGTCACTTCCCCGTCAATACTTTTTGAAAGCTCAACCGAGTACGTTCCGGGTAGCACCATTAATCCCGAATCAAAATCTTTTGCTTCATTGGCATCGCTCTGATTTAAACCAGTAATTTGAGGATATTTTAAATCCCAATAAATTCTATTGATTCCCTTTTTGGGGGAAGTTTTCAATTCACGAACTGCCTCACCATTGGCATCACGCACTGTAAAAATCAGAAATGGAGTTTCTTCCTCTTCTTCCGCTTTCAATTGCTCATACGTTGGGTAGTAAACCGTTTCGCCTTCTTTTCTTCGTTTCGCTTCATCAGCTTCTCGAATAGCTTTCTTGGTTTTATATTCATCTTTGAGGAAATAAGTAAAAGCAGCACCGAATTCAGGATTTTCACCTAAGAAATAATCTTCTCCTTGAAACCCTTTTGGTCCCAACCAACTGATTGTGTTACTAGCTGCTATTCTGCTATACGGTTGGTATTGGTAAGAATGTCTTGTCGAGAACAAATGAGCTTCTTTCTCTGCTACTTCTTTTGATAATTCCTGAAGAGCTGAATAATCATCCATCACATAAAAACTTCTTCCAAATGTAGCCAAAACTAAATCTGTTTCTCTTTTTTGGATATCAATATCTCGGACAGCTACTGTTGGTAACCCTTTATTTAATTCTTTCCAGTAATCTCCTCCATCAATGGATGCAAAAAGACTAAACTCAGTTCCTACGAAAAGCAACTTTCCGGTTTCAAAATCCTCAGCGATGGAATATACTGAACCTCTTTCCGGTAGATTATTAGCAATCGATTTCCACGACTTTCCGGCGTTTGTACTTTTTAAAATATAAGGCTTGAAATCCCCGTTTTTGTGATTATTGAAAGCCACATACACGGTATTCCTATCATGTTCTGATGCAATTAATTCGTTCACATATACCATATCCGGAACACCGGGGAATTTGTCGTACTTCTTCCAGATTTTTCCGCCATCTTCTGATACATGAACTAATCCATCATCAGTTCCGGCGTACAATAGATTCTCATCAAGCGGAGATTCAGCTAGTGCTACAATGCTTCCATACACAGAAGTCGAAGCGTTTTTGGCGATAGCATCCATTGGCCATACTTTTCCCATCACTTCAAATTTATTTCGATCCAACTGACGGGTTAGATCATCGCTAACTTCTCGCCAACTTTGTCCCATATCATCACTTCTCAGAACCCGATCTGAAGCGAAATAAAGTCTTTTATTATCATGCACACTCACAAAGAATGGAGAATCCCAGTTCCAGTTGTAATCGTAATCTCCCTCAGGTGCTTGTGGCCTGATGTCTTGCTGTTCCCCACTTTGCTTATCGAATCTTGCTAAACCACCATATTGCGATTGAGCGTACACAATATTCGGATTAGTTGGATCTACATGCGGCTCAAATCCATCACCCAAAACCGTTACAAACCATTCATCGTCATTAATTCCTGTGGTAGCGTTTGTTCGGGAAGGACCTCCAAGCGTAAAATTATCCTGAGTTCCGCCATATACATTATAAAATGGCTCAGCATTATCGGCGGCAACTTTGTAGAATTGAGTAACCGGAAGATTAGTAAAAAATCTCCAGGTTTTACCACGATCGAACGACTCATACACACCACCATCATTTCCATTCAGCAAGTGACTTGGATTTGATGGGTCGATCCACAAAGCATGATTATCAATATGCTTGTTTTTCTCGCCCACGTTATTGAAAGTCTTTCCACCATCCTCAGAAACTCCGGCAAAGGTATTCATCACATACACCAGATTCACATCCACAGGATCTGCAATCACTTCCTGATAATAGTTTCCACTTGATGAATAATCACTTTGTTTTTCCCAAGACTCGCCTCTGTCGTCAGATCTGTAAAATCCACTCTTTCCTGATTCTGCTTCTACTGAAGCATAAATCACATCGGGATTAGCCAACGAAATATCCATCCCAATTCTACCAATATCGCCATCCGGCATTCCTTTCATTGTTTTATTCCAGGTTTTTCCGGCATCGGTCGATTTATACACGGCTGATTCAGGTCCGCCACTTATATACGTAAAAACTCTTCTTCTTCTTTGATGTGCTGTTGCGTATAAAACATCTGGATTTCTTGGGTCCAAGTGTACTTCATTCACTCCGGTATGCTCACTTATCTCTAATACTTTCTCCCAGTTTTCTCCCCCATCAGTAGTTTTGTATAAGCCTCTATCACCACCGGCACTCCAAAGTGGTCCGGTTGCAGCTACATAAACTATATCAGAATCTCTCGGATCAATCTCTATCATTCCAATATGTTCTGAGTTTTTTAATCCCATGTTTTTCCAACTCTTTCCTCCGTCAATGGATTTATAAATTCCATCACCATAAGCCACACTTCGCTGATTGTTATTCTCTCCGGTTCCCACCCAAACCACATTGTGATTATTCGGATCCATAGCTACAAAACCGATGGAATACGATCCCTGACTATCAAAAACAGGCTTCAAGGAAATTCCTCCGTTTTCTGTTTTCCAAACACCTCCGGAAGCTGTAGCTATATAAAATTCGCTGTGATTGTCAGGATTTACCGCAAAGTCAGCGATTCTCCCCGAAGTAAAAGCAGGACCAATATTCCTGAATGAAAGACTGTTCCAAGCTATATCGTAGCGAGAGTCTTTGTCTGATTTTTGTGCAAAAAGTGTAGCAGTGCTTAAAAGTACTGTTAAGCTTAATAGAGAAATGAATCGTTTCATCTTATCTTGGTTTGTTTTCGATGGTTAGTCGCTTAGGATAGCTAAATAAGACTACTAATGTCTTTAAATTTTGTATTTTTAACCCGTCATCTTTGTAGATGTCAGGTAATTCGTTGACGACTTGATATAGTTGAGAAGTCATCTCGCGGCGAATGCCCGTGCCGAAGGCATCCCTTATATGGTTTTTCTCCTCGATCCAATGCTCAGCGTTGGGTCGAATTTGGTAACGCCGTAGAGCATCGTTACCAGTTGAAATCTCTCAATCAATCCTGCCATTCAACTGCTTCTGTAATTGTTTCCAGTTTGGGAGATAGAGGGTCATGAAGTTTTTGAAGCGTTGATTATGCAGGCGCTCATGCAGATGAACCATTTCATGGACTACCACATATTCTAATAACTCGGGAGACTTTTCCGCTAAGGCTAAGCTCAGCCAAATTCTTCGAACTCTGATATTACAGGTTCCCCATCTAGTTTTCATTCGTTTCACTCCAAACTCTGAAACGGAAACATTCATAACAGGCTCCCATTTCGCAATCAGTTTTGGAATTTCTTCTTTTAGATGTGCTCTATAAAAATCCTGAATAGCTTTTTCTCTCTTTTTTTGATCTGGTTTCTTTCTTGAAGAGAGAATGATCTTATCATCTTTAATAGTAACAGAAGTCTTATTAGAACCCGTTCTAACCTCTAATTCATATTCTTTTCCCTTAAAAAATATTGCGTCTCCTTCTTTAAATTTCTTCTCTTCAGGTAATACTTCAGTAGGAATTTTTTTAGAAAGATATTTTTCGATCCACGTTCTTTTGGATTGAATAAAGTCGATCAATTCTCTTTCGGAAACTCTGTGTGGACAAGAAACCCTGATCTTTTTGGTAGCGGTATTAACTTTTAAACGAATGGTCTTAATTCGTTTTCGCGTGACCTCTATCCTGATATCATCAATCATTAATTCGTAGGTAGTTTCCACCTTCTTTCTTCTGAACATTTTTAACGATAGGAATTATCCTATTAAATAGAAATGATGGAGCCTTTTTTAGTTGCTAAGTGATAAATAGTATGACATAGTTTACACATTCTGTAGCATAACATAGTTTACACTTTTTAGTAAACAAGAGTTCTTTGATATAGTGATTTTCTCGTAGTGTTCATTCAAAAATCGGATGAACGAATACGAAAAAAGAAAACAAGCAATCAACCGGCATCTGGCTGGTAAGGCGGTTACCAGTATTGTGGGCTCGCTGGGAAAAAGTCGCTAGTGGTTTTATAATTGGCTTAAACGCTACAAGGCTACAGGCGGGGAGGGTAGCTGGTTTGAAGACGTTCAGATCAACAAAAGAACCAAAGCAAAATACACCTTACGTTTTCCGAGATTCAAAGCTATTCGCTGGGACTTATCTCCTTCTGATGCAGATACTTTAAAAGATGTGGAGCGAATGTATCAAGAAAAGCTAGATGAAGTAAGATTAAGACAGGGGAAGAATCCTTTGTATATTTTTAAGGTTTTACCAAATTATGTGGCAAAAATGTAAATTAGGAATAAGGGAATTAGGAATACCTTTTACCTGTTAAAGAATTCCTAATTCTCATATTTACTTATTCCTAATTAGCATGTCAAACTGGACATTAAAATCTATTCCGCCACACGATTGGTTTCTATGCTTGGATGTAGAATCTTATTTCGATCACGAACACAATGTAGAAACTATTTTTGAGGAAGGATTTACACGCCCTATTCCTATTGGGGATACAGATGTCATCGTCACTGTTTTCTTTAACGGCGATCCAGACAATCCTGAATTTCATATAGAAACTACAGAATCACTTTCAAAAGATGAGATAGTAGAAGCTAATAAGAGTCTTTCTAAAATCTTAGGAACGGAAATGGATATTCGTCCACTTTATGATCAAGCAGCAAATGATTCGCTCTTGAGTGATAAACTAAATTCCTTGTATGGTTTAAAAAGAATGACCCGTGCTAATTTATTCGAAGATATTCAGAATCGAATTGTAGAAATGCAGATGAATCATAAACCAACAGCAAAGAAAATGATGTTTGACGTTCGTGAAGCTTATGGCGCCGCTCTGGTTCACAATGGAAAAAATATCCCGGCATGGCCCAGAGCACATCAGCTAATGAAAGCGGATCCGACGGGAATTCGAAATCTTGGTCCAACCAAAAGAAAAGGTGAATACTTAATTGGATTGGCTGCGGATATGGTTGGTGGGAATGTGGATATGGATCATATCACAAATTGTGATCCTCAGGAAGCTTACAATCTGCTTACGAATATAAAAGGAATCGGTCCTACTGCCGGACAAGATTTAATGATGATGCGGGGCAGACCGGATGCTGTTTTTCCAAGCAACAAAAAGAAAGAGGAAGAAAAAGGATTGCGCCAGTGGATTATCGCAAGCTATGGTGAAAACCCGCATACCATCAGCGAAAAGAAATTTCAAAAGCTGATATCTAACTGGAATGGATTTGAAGGAGCTACCCTAGAATTTTTATATGTTGATTGGATTATTCGTGAGAAGGAGAAGAAGGCTAAGTCTAAGAAGTAACTTAATCTTCTATTTTTCCTCATCACGTAGCTCCGCTACGTAATGCTAATTTGGAAGTTCAGCTTCCATTGAGGTGGGGTCTCAAAGAAGGCATTCCGAACGAGCTTAAACCACAATTGATCATCGAATTAGAATTCGAAGATATTCAAGTGAAAAAACGCACCAAAACACAAGGGAGCAAGAGCTCCTGAATATCATCCCAAGCAGTAGCTTGGGATAGAGGTTAACTGTTAATTATATCTAAGTCTATTTCCTGCCCATTCTGAATTTCTTCTTCCGATCCCATAAATATCAATCGAAACTTCATCATAACTATATAAATTAGGAAGATTTATAGTCTGAAATTGAAAACCTGAAGAGCCTTGTGTAGCAAATTTAACTCCGATCTGGAATTGAAAGTCGAATACCTTTTTGATGTCTTTTGCATCTAACTTTCTTTGAGACTCATTTACATAGGTATAGACAATTTTATTATTATGTAAGCCGAAAATAGTCATTCTTTTTAAATCGGTGCTAAACTTATCCATCATCCATTCTTTCCCCATGGGATAAAGGATTTCTTGCGCCAATTTAAAGAGTTCTTGTGAAGTAACTTCATGGCTACCTAAACCATATTTAGTCAAATCAACCTGAATCGCTAATTTAGTGGCAAAAGGAAGCTGAAGAGCCTGATTACTTAAATATGCACCTGTATTTGAATACGCATTGTTATTATAGTAGAAAACTTCCTGCGGGACGCTTTCTAGTGAAAGATTTGGTATAGTATACTCAAAGTACACCTGATTAATTCCTAATCGAACCTCCCATGTTGAAATTGTCCACCAAATACCCAATCGCTTTCTTTGGTGTTTGGTTGAAATACCTATGGACCGCCCTAATAAATAATTTTGATTCCAATACTTCGTTTTAATGCGATATCTGCTGTCATTAAAATTATCCGTACAGTTTTTTGAGGTTCCGAATACAAAAGAAAAAAGACCATTATTCGTGTTACAGGATTCAAGATTTGTAATAAATTCTTCTACTGTATTGTTTCCGTTATTAGGAGGATTAGGATTGCCCGGAGGCCCCCCAACAGGTCTACATTCTTCTGTAAGTCCAAAGTATGAGATTTGATCATCTATAGACATTAATATTGGACCCTCACAATCAATGTTATCTATTGCTAAAGCTCCACTCACAACATTACTTTTTGAAACGATCTTTTGATGATTGTTAGCGTTATCTAAGTATTCATATAAATGCTCTAATTGATCCTTGTGGACAAAAAATAAACCTAAAGTCTGTGTACTTATAGACAGAGTCTGCAACTTGAATTTCTCCATCGCTATTGATCAAGCTTGCAAATGACTCATCAGAAACAATATCCTCAAACTCAATCTCTGAATCTTGAGTCTCCGTCGATGATTTCATCTTCCAAGAGTTCTTCACCCTCATTTTAGTTTCTAACATTTCAATAGTTTCTATATCTGAATCACTTACTATTGGTACAGCTGGAACAAACCCCGATTGATATTTTTTTGACAACACATCTTCAAAATCTTCACGGGAAAGATTTTTTAATTTCTTGACATCAGTATTTAGTTGAATCTTAGTATTAAATGCGAGCCGTTGGTCAACAACTTCTGCGTTAGCTAATATCTCATCCTCAATAATTGGGTTTCCATGTTGTGTTATAGAATCGCAACTCCAAATAAAGGTTAGAGATATCAGAACGATTAATGGGTGTTTTTATAATTATGTATCGTTGTTCCCCTTTTTGTTTAAAAAATAAAACCAATAGAAAAGCCAATACCTTTTAATACGACTGTTCTATCAGACGATGTGTAGTTTTCATCCGTTAGTGAAAGTCCTTTAAAACTCCCATTGATGCTTCCAATCATTGCTATATTAGATGCAGCAAAGAATTTGTACCCAATTCCGATCTCAAGCATTCTTCCTTCCCGATATGAATCGCTGGCTTTTACTACAGTACCAACATCAAGAAAAGCGAATGCTGAATTCTTACCATCAACAAAATATCCTCTCAGGTCGATAAATAGAGGTAACGTGTTAAAATCCGGCTCATTATATCCATCCAATCCAATTCCAACCCCAACAGAAAAGTTCGAATTTAAAAAATATCCACCGATGGTTTGCAGACTATATGCTCTTGAATTTTCTGTTGAAAAATTATTCTCCCCAGTTCCAAAGCCATCAAAAACTACATCGTTAACATTTATATAGCTAAATTTTGTGATATTGAAGAAACGCTCATTTTTGTACCTATCATAATCTTGTGAATAAAGCGCTTGGGTTAAAAGTGTGGTAAAAATTAAGATGATAGCAGTTCTCATAGCAATAGATTTTAGAATGATGTCTTAAAGAGATGCTCTCGTTTAGTTTATTACAAAAATAAGTAAGATCAAAATTAATTTTTGCCCAACCTATTATATATATAAATTTTGGAGCTAAAGTAGCTAATACCTGAATAAGGTACTTTAGCCTCTAAATTTTTCACCCTCATCCGTGAAAATATTTACTATTGCTGTTCCTTCGTATGGTTTGGGTTTAAACTCCCTCAATAAGCTAAGATTCTCATCAAATACAAGAACCTTGTTGTTTCCAGAGTCATTAATGTAGATGATGCCATTCAGGGTTTTTGTCATCTCGTATGCATCTAAGATTTCTCCCGGACCTTTGCCTTCCCGAATCGAATTTTTGATTTTCATGTCTAGCGAGAGTAATAAAATAGAGGGTAGTTCACGATCTGCGATAACGACATCACCGCTTTTTGTTACCAAGCTTTTATATCCCAGATGAGAAAAATATAAATCTTCAACTTGGTCAAATCTTGATTGCTCTTTAGGAATGATGGTAGAGATTTTAGAAAGATTCATCCCTGGTTTTTTATCTGAACATGAAACCATTCCAACACATAGAATTAAGGCAACCCAGAATGCCCAAACTATTTTCATCATAGTAACTGTTTGTTTTTTTACAAGAAAAAAATACTAAAACGAGCTTGAAATAAAAAAGCCAATCCATAAGGACAGGCTTTCATACTTATAAAAAACTTGCAGATATAGATTTTATCAGGAGTCAGACTCATTTGGCTTCAACTTCATTTTCAAAAAGAAATATCCCAATAAACCACTAAGCAATGACCCTACAAATATTCCAACCTTTGAATATTCAATAAATTGAGGATCTGTAAAAGCTAGTCCGCCAATAAATAGAGACATCGTAAACCCAATTCCGGTTAAACAGGCAATTCCATAGAATATGGTCCATACTTTGTCTGAGTCAGGCAGTTTTATGATTCCCAGCTTGCTTGACAACCAAACAGAAAGCATAATACCTATCTGCTTTCCAAGAAAAAGACCAAAGATTATACCCAGTGTTAGCGTTGATGAAAAAGCTACAACTGCTTGTTCAGCTGATAGAGCTACTCCTGCATTGGCAAAAGCAAATATCGGCAAAATAAAATAGGCAACTAACGGGTGTAACTTGTGTTCTAACTTGTGTAATGGACTCTCGAGTTTTTCTACGCTGTCTTCGATGTAATGCATCGCCGTTTCTTCATCTTCTTTATCGGGCGTAGTTAATGATGATTTTAACATATTCATCCCTTTCTCAAGATTTGCCAGCAACCCTTCTCTATTTTTATGAGGTGTTGCGGGAATCATAAAACCAAGCACAACTCCTGCTACGGTTGCATGCACTCCTGACTTTAAAACAGCAATCCATAACACTAATCCTACCAAAAGATATAAAGCAATTGAACGAACATTTGCCCAATTCATAATTATAAGAACGATGATGGTAGCTCCTGCTATCCCTAACGCCATCATCGAAATATTCCCTGTATAGAACACGGCTATTACCAGTACTGCAATTAAGTCATCTACTACTGCAACGGCTGTTAGAAACACTTTTGCCCAAACAGGAACTCTGCTTCCCAAAAGTGCCAATACTCCAAGAGCAAAGGCAATATCAGTTGCTATTGCAACCGCCCATCCGTCCATAAAATCTGTACCTGCATTAAATCCGAAAAATATTAAGCCCGGTACAATTGCACCGCCAAAAGCTGCTATTACAGGCAACAGAGCTGATTGCAGGGTAGAAAGTTCTCCATACTTAACTTCTCTTTTAATTTCTAACCCAATGAGTAGGAAGAATATCGCCATTAACCCATCATTCACCCATAGAATTATGGGTTTTGAAATATTACCGGACTCAAAGCCAATGGTTAATTTGGCTTGAAAAAGATCTACGTACCATTGAGATAATGGCGAATTTGCTACTATTAGGGCGAGTATTGCAGAAATCAAAAGCAAAATTCCTGAAAAAGCTTCCGTTTTAATAAACTCTTGGATTGGGGCTAAACGGCTCTTGGATATACTGTTAGACATTTTTATAAATTTGTTTGTAGTTAGTGATGTTCTTTAAAGAACTATATGGAATGACCTGGGATAATCTACCGGTTAACTACTGTTCTTGGAAGTGATGTTGAGGGCATTTTTGAGCCGGAAAAAATAGGGTGGTAGGGCAACATAGAAACTTCTGAGATCTCCCGCTGGTATTTGCTGCTATAATATTTATGATATCCGGATTCATTTGTTAAAACTAAACTTATTTTTAATCAGTGATTGTAAAACTTTAGCAATTCGATAATCATTCCATCCCCATAAATTTCTTTACTTTTTTTCTGTGCCGGAAAACTCTCCATATTACATAAATCAATGTTACCGGAATAACAATATAAACCATTCCGGTTTCCATTGGTTTTACAAATGACGATCCGACCGCATCCAACACCAGATAAGTAAGGTAAGAGCCATAGTAAAATAGAAATATAGACCCATCGGTTTTGGTGATATCAAATCCTGCTACAAAGATAGGAATGCATACCACACTTACTGCTACCATAAATGGAAGATCGAAAGCAATGGCTGCTGCAGATACATCTAAAATATTTGGAGCTATCACAACAGTAAGCCCCAAAGTGAGCAAAATATTGTACAAATTGCTACCCAAAACATTAGCCACGGCCATATCAGTATTTCCTTTTCTAATAGTAGCAATACTGGTTGCTACTTCGGGTAAGGAAGTTCCGATAGAGACAATTGTTAAACCAATTACAAGTTGAGAAAGCCCTAAAATAGTTGCTATTTCAACCGCACTTTGCACCATCCAATCTGAACCCTGTACAATTAAACCCATTCCTACAATTAGATATCCAATATTTTTGGCATAAAAGAACCATCCTGAAGCAAGCTTTCTTTCAGCCGCCTCAAAATCAGTTTCTTCCGGTTGATTTGATCTCTCTTTTTTAATCTGAAAAAAAGTGAATACCGAATAAGCTACAAGACCCAGCAAAAGCCACACACCATCTAATGTGGTAAGCTCTCCATCAAACGCAATTATATAAAGCAAAATACTTGCCGCAATTACAATAGGAACATCAATTTGGACCACTCGCAACTTCACAACCAATGGTTTAATCATGGCACTAATACCCAAGATTAAAAGTATATTGGCGATGTTGCTGCCAATAATATTACCCAGAACAAGATCCGCATTGCCTGAAATTGCCGCTTGTAAACTTATAGCTAATTCAGGTGCACCTGTTGCAAATGCTACAACTGTTAGCCCCATTATTAAAGGCGAAACTCTCCATTTCACCCCAAAGTGATCCACTCCTTTTAAAAATAATTCCGCTCCGCCAACAAGTGCCGCCAATCCGGCGATGAATATAATTGCTATCATAAGTTATTTAATGAGCTCTAAAGGTACGATGTCTTTAAGCTAAAAAAAGATTTTCTGAGTAAAGTCGATAAGTTTATTTCTTCTTTCTAGTTTTAAACACCAACTCAACTATTTCGGTTTCGTATCCTTCGCTCTCTCTTTCAATAAATACGAATTCGTTGTTTTCAACAAAGACAGGTAGGCTTTTTAGTATTAACGTCTCTTTGATCTTTAAGTCTTTTAGATCAAATATTAATCCATAATAAGAAGTCCCTTCGCCCACGTTTTGGCTAAAAAAAAGTATGCCTGTGGTTTGGTTCAAATGATATAAACTCTGAATCACAGAATTATTCTTAAAGACTCTACCTACTTCTTTTAAAAACTTTGGGTCTTTGATGTCATTAGAAATATCTGCCGTTATCGGTTTGAATAAATCAGAATTAAATTCATGGCTATTCAACTCTTTCGTTTCTCTATTAAATGAATAAATAATTGGTTCAAGTACTTTTGCGAAATAAACGGTGTTATCAGCTTCAAAAATCCCACCACCTTGAATTCGATATTCAGCATTTGGAAATTCATTGGTTACAGAAAATAGCGTCTCCATTTCTTTCCCTTTTTTATCCCATAGGTTGATGTGCTTCTGTGCAAAATCTGCATTTATTCCAACTATATCATTTCCGTAATAAAAATTTTCAGCAGTAAAAAATCTGGAACCCTTTTCAACCGCGCCGACACATTCTCCATTTTTCTTGAATCGAAATCCCCAAATTCCCGAGTTTGTAATAAAGATCTCATCGTTATCGCCGAATTTGGCTTGAATTGGCTGAAACCAGAATCCCGGATGACAATCTTCAGGATCCAGAACTTTCCATTCACTTCCTTTAAAAAGCACTACTTGTCCAATTGAATTATCTGTAATTAAAATACGATCATCATCCATATCAATCTGAAGCAATCCACCCAAAAATATTTCTTCCGGAATCTGAACTTTTTTTAACTCGGTTAATTCTGTAGGTTGGGCATTTACAGATACCAACAATAAAAGAGTATTTATTAAAACTAGATTTAGGACTTTTTGCATGTCCCAATCTACACGAAATATTAAACACAAAAAAGCCCTACGTTTTTACACGGAAGGCTTAATTTTTTAGAAAAAATGATCTTAGTGTAGTGTCAATATTCAGATCTCATAGAACTGTCAGTTTTTAAACTATATGGCTTACAAAAACTACAATAGCCTAAAAATAACGCCACCTTTCAAGTCAGACACAAGGGGTTGCAACCCCTTGTCTGACTTGAGGACGTTTTCATTTCTCACTTTCAGCCAAGCATTGAGTTCATCGAACTGTTTCTCATTTCAATAGATTTGATACAGCTTTTCTTATTCAAGTTGACAGGGCTACGACAATTCATGACTGCCGCTACGCTAGATCATTTCTCTAACCACCAATTTCTTAATTGAATTTGCTCTTCTGATGCATCTTCAACTTCCATAAGCTTTTGCTGTGGATAAAGTGGCGTCCCAACGATTCCTTGTAACTTAACTTCTTCTCCATTTCTATTTAAAGTCATAGAGATTTCAGTTTCCGGAGTCCACTGAAAACTTTGAGGAATAATCTGTCGAATATTCTCCAAAGAAGCTTCCATTCCATTTACCGCAACTAAGGTATCGCCCGGCTGAACGCCTAACTCTACCAACGATGTGTTCAAATCCATATTCTCGAAATACAGCTTTCCATTCGATTGATTCACATTGACAAAAGCAGCCTGTTGGTTTATCAAGAATAAATTCGTCTGAATTTCTTCCACACCCATTTCTAAGCCCACTTTGTCGAAAAATTTCGAGTAATCAATCGGCGTGGTTCCCCGAACATGAGTTCTTAAAAACTCTCCAACTGATGGATAAGTCATTTCCGTGATCTCAGCAATCAGGTTATCATCTTCAAAAGGCTGATCCACTCCATACTTTGCTGAAAGTTCTTTCATAAGAGAAAGTAAACTTCTTTCGCCATTACTTTCTTCTCTCATCAAAATATCGATGCTCATTCCAATTAAAGCTCCTTTTTGATACACATTGTAATAGTTGGAAGCGTAAGGCTCATCAATTACGTTTTCACTCATTACCGTGAAACTCATGGAATCGTCCATGGTGTAAGAAGAAGCAATTTTATCCTGAATCTTGGTATAGAATTCTTCTCTTGGTTGCAGATCTTCATATACCTGAAAGTGGCTTGCAAAATATTCTGTTACCCCCTCATACATCCAAAGATGTTTAGAAAAAGTTGGCTGGTAATAATCGAAGTAATGAACATCCTCAGAATGAACACTTAATGGAGTAACGATATGGAAGAACTCATGAGACACTACGTCAATCATAGTCTGGCTAAGCTGCGCATCCTGCATTTGTTCCGGCAACACTACCACGGTTGACGTTTGATGTTCTAAAGCTCCAAAGCCACGAGGTGAAGTTTCATTTCCTTCTGACAGATATAAATAGATATCATAACGAGGAGTGCTGTTCATGTCTCCCAGATAAGCTTTCTGAGCTTGCATCATCTCAAAAACAGTTTCTTTAATTGTTGATGCTGAATGAACTCCGTTTGGAGAATATACGCTTAGCACAATCTTAATATCGCCTACCTGAAATTCTTCAATATCCAAATCACCGTAAAACATTGGGTTGTCAGTGATATCGAAATATCTGGCTGCCGTGTAATTATCAACTACTGTAGAATCACCATCCTGAATGGTTGAACTACCAATTGGTAAAGCCGATGACTTCTTCATTCCTGTAGGAGCTGTTACTGCTAATCGGTAACTATTGTCCTTCAACTCTTCAAAATATCCGATAAAACCATGAAGATTCAGTACAAAATTGTCTTCTTCGATATTTGTACCTGATGGTGAAAATGGCGTTGCTTTATCCGTATTTTCGATATCGAACGTGTCATTCACATAATAGCCGAGTTTATCTAATTTTTTGGCATCAGGAATGATCCAGGTATTTTCATTCGGATGTGAAAAACTAACCTCTGCTCCGCTGTAATTGTAAGCAACAAAGCCTTCCGCAAAGCTGCCAAAATCACTGATATCATAAGTACCCGGAACTACTCTTGGAATTCTGTATGTAACCGTATCTTGTGAGAACATGCCGGGATCGATCTCTACCCAAACCCGATCGTTAGATACATTGGCTAAGTTTATTGATGTTGAAATTGGAGTTTGTGATGCCGGTTCTTCCATCTTTTTGGAAATTGTTTCACCCGTTTTTGGCGAACATGCAAAAGTAACACTTAGAAGTATTACTCCATATATAAGTTTCTTCATTATTTAATGTTAGATGTATAGTTATAATTCGAATTTAAAATATCCAATATGAATAACTGCTTTTGTGATTTTTTGTTATGAATTAGTTAGGGCTAATCAAATTTTTAGCTTTAAAACTTTTTCGAAATCACTCTTTAAAGGTTTTGAGTATAGCATACCTTCAACTCTGGAAAAATGACTAAAAAAAAGCCAAACTCATTTAGATAAATCAATGAAAATCAGTTCATAAGCATAATCAGCGATCAAAATCAACGAAATCAGTAATCAAAAAACCCCGCCAGAATCAACTGTCGGGGTCTATATTTCTCAGCCTACAATTAAGCTAATTTCAAGATCAAATCAGCAGTTCTCATGGAATATCCTGCTTCATTGTCGTACCAACCAATGATTTTAACCATGGTTCCGTCAACTTTTGTCAAATCACTGTCAAAAATATTTGAATGCGTGTTTCCGATGATATCAGTTGATACTAATGGTTCGTCTGTGTACTCAAGAATACCTTTCATAGAGCCTTCAGCTGCTTTCTTGAATGCAGCATTTACTTCTTCTACGGTTGTTTCTTTTTCAACTTCACAAACAAGATCAGTTAGTGATCCTGTTGGAGTTGGAACACGAACAGCGCCGCCATCTAACTTTCCATCAAGATGTGGAAGTACCAAACCAACCGCTTTTGCAGCACCTGTTGATGTTGGTATAATATTGATTGCAGCAGATCTTGCTCTTCTAAGATCTTTATGTGGAGCATCTAATATTTTTTGATCTCCTGTGTAAGAATGGATGGTTGTCATAAACCCTTTCTTAACACCAAAGGCATCATCTAAAACCTTTACCATTGGCGCCAAGCAGTTTGTTGTACAGCTTGCATTAGAATAGATGTTTGTTTCATCATCAATTACTTCGTCATTCACACCAAGTACAACTGTTTTTATGTCTCCTTTACCGGGAGCGGAAATAATAACTTTTTTTGCACCGGCTTCAATATGCTTACCGGCACTTTCTTTATCTACAAAAAACCCGGTTGATTCAATAACTATATCAACTCCCAGATCACCCCAATTCAAGTTAGCCGGGTCTCTTTCCGCCGTAACTGAAAAGCTCATGTTATCAATAGTGATTTTATCGCCATCTACAGAAACATTCCCAACATAAGCACCTTGGGTTGAATCATACTTGAATAGATGAGCTAGTGTAGCTGTATCGGTTAGATCGTTTACGCCAACGATATCAATTTTATCGCTATACTTTGAAAGGATTGCTCGGGTAACCATTCTACCAATACGACCAAATCCGTTAATTCCGACTTTAATTTTTGACATTTTATCCTGGTTTTTTTGATTCGCCGATCTCAATTCATTACTAAATCGACTTATAAATAACTTTCTTTTAGAGTTTAAAAATACCACTACTAGCAGCCATATTCAATGATTTTAGCCTATGTTAACAATAGATCAATACTAATTTGCTATGGGAGCGCTTTTCTAACTTTTTGGTATATATACCGGTACAGATCCGGAACTCTTTTTTTAGACTCACGTTACACTTCTGTGAGGTTATTCAAATCTTAGGGCATTATATTTCTTATGAGCTACATTCTATTTCAATTATTCCCTAATAAAAGCCTTTTCGTTGGATAAGCGAGAGGGTTTTTATATGGGTGAAGAATATGGAAGAAATATTATTGGTATCGTAATAAATTTGTAGCATTATCCTTTAGATTGCATAATGCGAACTAATAGTTTCTAATATTTTATTTAATGAGCAAGAACTATACAATACTCATCCACTGTGAGGATGATAAAGGATTGGTATTTAAAATTACGGATCTGATTTATCGACATGGATTAAATATTACTTCAAATCGTGAATTCGTTGACCATGAATTGCGACATTTCTTTATGAGAACGGTAGTAACCGGCCAGCTTGATACTTCTGAATTAAAAAATGAGCTGTCTTTAGTCTTACCAAAAAATGCACACATTCAGATTTCATCGTCAAAAAAGAAAAAGATCCTAATTTTAGCCACTAAAGAACATCATGTATTAGGAGATTTGTTAATCAGACATGAGTTTGACGAAATAAACGCTGAGATACTTGGAGTAATAAGCAATCATGAGATTCTAAAACCACTTGTTAACAAGTTTGATCTTCCCTTTCACTTTGTTCCACACGAAGGAATTAATCGGAATGAACATGAAAAAAATATTTCTGAAATTCTTGGGCGTTACTCACCTGATTATCTGGTGCTTGCCAAGTATATGCGTATTTTAAATCCTGAATTCGTAACTCCTTTTGAAAATCGGATTATCAATATCCATCATTCTTTTTTACCGGCATTTATAGGTGCAAAGCCATATAAACAAGCTTATGACCGTGGTGTTAAAATAATTGGCGCAACTGCCCATTTTGTTAATAATGCTTTAGATGAAGGCCCGATCATCACACAATCAACCGGAAGTGTAGATCATACTCACAACGAAAAAAGAATGGCTCAGCTTGGCAAAGAAATTGAAAGTAGAGTGCTTTCAGAAGCTCTTCAGTTAGTGTTTGAAGATAAAGTGTTTATATATGGTAATAAGACCATAATTCTGAATTAGAGAAATTCACCGATTAGTGAGAAAACCTTGAACCTTAGTTCCCACAAAGTGATGCCTTTGGCAGATAATAAGACATCCTATTATTGTTGATTAAATGTTGATGGTGTTTGTCTAAAAGGCTTCCAAATACTCGGCCTTTGAACGGTGGTCGGAGAAAGCCTGCCTGCACGAATCCGTTTCGGCAAAGGCAGGCGGAGCGATGAATCCACACAGCTACGAAATAGCTCCACGTTTGTGCAGACTCATCGCCTGAGTGACTCCTCTGATAAGCTAGTTCAAAGCTTATTGAGTGGTTTTTTTGGATAGAACGAATATTCACATCTTCAACGAAATTCCGTCAGCCGTACTCCGTCCTACAGACGGACAGGAAACACGTAGAATCATGACTCATTCCATCATTTCGCTGAAAGCGACCTGTCCGCCGTACAACTCTGGAAGGCGGGGGTGATGGAGGTTTTTAGAATCTGCCGAGGGCATAACTTTTTGGGAACTCAGGTTTTAAGCCTTCGATTTCCATCAGTCGAGCTGAAGTCGACAGCTGAAGTTGACAGATGGAGGAGTTGAATTAGTTCTTAGGGCACTTCGGTTTGACGACTCCGGTTCGTCCAACCGTTTTTAGTTTCACACGTCGACCAGTGTTCATAGCCAGAAGTTTCCCGCCAATTGGCGGATGTTTTCGGCGTTGTTACTGGAGCCTGTGCTGAGGAAGCTCAGTATCGATACAAAAGTAAGGCGAAGCGACTATCGACCGCAGAACATAGATTAGATTTGTGCGTTTTCTGTACGCTTTCGAGACAAAGATACTAAATTGGAGTTTCTTAATTATTTATGAACCTTTTCTTAGATCTGCCGAGGGCATCACTTTGTGGGAACTCAGATTAATACGTTAATCACCTATCAACCCATCCTTATTTTGGGTATTTTGTAGTTTATTCAAAATAATCTTTCTTTATTTCCAATATGGATACCAACGACATTTTCAGGCGATTACGATATATTTTAGGTTACAACGATGTTAAGATGTCGGAGGTTTTTGCACTAGCGGATGATCCTGTGAAGCAGGCTAAAGTAACAACATGGTTAAAAAAGGACGATGATTCTGATTTCGTTAAAATGCCTGATGTGATGCTGGCTACTTTTTTGAATGGTTTGATTAATCAGAAACGTGGAAAGAAAGACGGCCCCCAATCCACTCCCGAGCAAGAAATAAATAACAATATCGTATTCAGGAAACTCCGTATCGCCTTTGATCTTAAAAGCGATGATATATTGGAGCTGTACGAGCTTGTTGATAAAAGTATTAGTCCGCACGAATTAAGTGCCTTTTTCAGAAAACCGACTTCTAGTAAATACCGCGAATGCAACGATCAGTACTTAAGACATTTTATAACAGGATTACAGGCGAAGTATCGGGATTGATGGTTTATAGATTAAGCCTTCTTTGCCTATTATAACTGTCAGCCCTGCCAAAGGCATTCCTTCGGAAGAAGTGGAAAGATTGTAGCAAAAAGAAATTTTTTAACACGAGGGATCTCAAATTATAAAACTACTGATCTTTTCTTTCATTTGAGACCCTTTGACGTACTTAACCACAAGTTTGAAACTTGAGAGAAAATATTGTGGAAGTCTCTGACTTCCATCCTAAAATAATGGAAATCATGAACGGTTATGCAAGTCTAAGACTTGCTAAGACTATTAATCTTAAGTCACAGACTTAAGATATCTTTGGGGGACTTCTAAATATCATTCCGCAGTAGAACTAAGGAACTAAGTAAAACTAAGTTCTTGTATTTTTACTCTTTTGGGAGATCAGAAAGTCTAACTCTATCATAAGCATCTCTTTTTTTGTCTTCCGGGTGTGGCTCTAACCCAACGATTGTAATTTCTTTTCGATTTGGACCATACACCCAATAAATTCTTCCTGCGGATGGCGTTTTATTCTCCAAATAAGATTGAAAAACCTTAATCCCGTATCTCTTACTCAGAACTTCAATTTCATGAGAGCTTAACCCTGGATGTTTTGGGTTTGAACTAAGAAATTGTAAAGCCTTACCTAAAAGCTTAAATATTTTTTCTTCGTTTTTGGAAAGTTTATCGGCTTTCTTTTTTCGCAGAATATCATCCCAAAAATCCTTCATTTCAGGTACACCAAATCGGATAGTAAACATAGTATTTCTTAATCCTTAAGAAGCTCATCTAGTTCTTTCAAATCTAACGGATCAGAAACAATTCCTTTCCTAAAATTCTGCATTGATTTTTCAATCACTTTCAAAGTCCGCTTAGAAATTTCATCAGGATGTAAAAGAACTCTCGGGCTTAGTACTACTGTTCCATCATTCTTTTCTGTAACATGATAATAATCTGTGCGGGGACTCCGAATGGTAATCCGTTTCTTTGAATCTAATTTTGCTTCGTATTTATTCATGATCTTGCCGTCATCTTTGCTTTCCGAATTAGAGAATACATTAGAAATTAGGTGGGATATCCCACAATAACAAATAAAAAAAGCCATCCTAAATTGAGCTGGCTTTAAACCTGAGTTCTGCCAAAGGCATCACTTTATGGGATTCTTAAAGTGCTCTTAAAGATACTTAAACAAATAATTTGTCATTCAGATCCGCCAGCTGGCGGAGAAGAATCCACACAGCTACGAAATAGCTCTATGTTTGTGCAGACTCATCGCTCTGCTCTGAGTGACTCCTCTGATAAGCTGGTTTAAAGCTTATTAAAATAGTTTTTAGAATCTGCCAAAGGCATCACTTTCTGAGAACTCAGGCTTTAAGATTTTTCATCAATCCTGCTTGTAGGCTGAATCAAGGTGACAGTGTTAGGAGGCCAGGTAACCTCTTTAGAAAGCTCCGAGTAAAAACCCTAAGATTCCTTGTTTGACGAATAATCAGGTGCAAGCTTCATTAAAAAAAGCTCTCTCAAATAAGATGACTTTTAACCTTAAGACTATTCTTCTGTATTCTTTTCTGTTTTGGAAGCCCTTGCCATAGCAGCTGCACCAAATACAATTCCTAACGATAACCAAAGCGCTAAGTTATCGGTAAACACTCCCACTACTGTTCCTAAAATTATGCCTAATGCCAATGAGTTTTTCTTGTTCATTGTGCTATGACCTCATTTCATCTGAATCAAATCAGTAATTAAAACATCGCCTTCATATAATCTCTTCGCATTTCAGCAATGGCTGAGATTGAAATTCCAACCGGACAAACGGCTTCACATTCTGCGTAGTTGGAACAGTCCCCAAATCCTTCTTCTTTCATTTGGTCAACCATAGCTATTGCACGGTTGCTTCGTTCAAGCTCACCTTGAGGAAGATGATTTAAGTGAGCTAATTTGGCCCCTGTAAATAAAGAAGCAGATGCATTTGGACAAGCCGCCACGCAAGCGCCACAACCAATACAAGTTGCATAATCAAATGCTTCATCTGATTTTTCCTTTTCTATTGGTAAAGCGTTGGCTTCCTGAGCTGAACCTGTTTTCACAGAAACATATCCGCCCACTTCAATGATGCGATCAAAAGCACTGCGATCTACAACTAAATCTTTTATGATCGGAAAAGCTGCTGCTCTTGGAGGTTCAATGGTAATTTTATCGCCATCTTTGTAATTACGCATGTGCAACTGGCAACAAGCTACTTTGGCTTTTGGTCCGTGTGCCTGACCATTGATAACTAAATTACAAGAACCACAAATTCCTTCCCGGCAATCATAATCAAATTCCAACGGCTCTTTACCTTGCAGCTGCAATTCTTCGTTGAGTACATCCAACATTTCAAGGAAGGACATATGCTCATTTACAGTGTCTAACGTATATTCTTCAAAACGTCCCGGAACATTTGGTCCTGCTTGCTTCCAGTATTTTAAATGAATGGTCATATCTTTGCTCATAGTGTAATCCTTTGGTTTTAGCCACTAAAGCACAAAATCACTAATAAAATTTTCGTGTTTCTGTGGCAAAACTATTATTTATAAGATCTTTGTTTTAGTTCAACGAATTCAAATTCCAGATTTTCTTTATGCAGTTCTTCCTGAAGCTGTCCGTTTACACCTTTGAATTCCCAGGCTGCTACGTAAGAGAAGTCTTCATCATTTCGGATTGCTTCTCCTTCTTCAGTTTGATATTCTTCTCGCAAATGACAACCTGCCGATTCTTCACGATCAAGAGCATCTTTTGCCATTAATTCTGCCAGTTCAAAGAAATCAGCAACACGACCTGCAAATTCCAGGTATTTATTGAAATTATTCTTTTCACCCGGTACATATACGTTCGTCCAGAATTCTTCTCGAAGTTTCTGAATTTCTTTGATCGCTTTTTTAAGATCTTTTTCATTTCTGGCGATTCCGATGTTATCCCAAACAATCTTTCCAAGCGTTCTGTGGAAATCTACAATAGTACGCTTTCCTTTTATATTCAAAAGCTTATCGATGTTATCCTGAGCGCCTTTCTCTGCTTCAACAAATGCTTTGTGATCAGTTCCGTAACGTGTTCCCGGTTTCACATCAGCTAAATAATTACCAATAGTTGCCGGAAGTACGAAATAACCATCACTTAAACCTTGCATCAATGCACTGGCACCAAGGCGGTTTGCGCCGTGATCAGAGAAATTTGCTTCTCCGGTGGCGAAAAGTCCCGGAATATTCGTCATAAGGTTATAATCCACCCAAAGACCACCCATTGTGTAATGCACAGCCGGATAAATTCTCATTGGTTGCTTGTATGGATTTTCGCCCGCAATATTTTCGTACATATCGAACAGGTTTCCATATTTCGAAGCTACCGTTTCTTTCCCGTCACGCTTTATAACATCCCGGAAATCGAGATATACGGAAAGTCCCGTTGGTCCCACACCTAATCCTTCATCACAAACGATTTTAGCATTTCTGGAAGCTACATCACGAGGAACCAGGTTCCCAAAACTAGGATATTTTTCTTCTAAATAATAAAAACGTTCTTCATCCGGAATTTCGTTTGGATGACGATCATCGCCTTTCTTTTTAGGAACCCAAACTCGGCCATCATTTCTCAAACTCTCACTCATCAGTGTAAGTTTTGACTGATAATCTCCTGAAACAGGAATACAAGTCGGATGAACCTGTACATAACAAGGATTGGCAAATAAAGCTCCTTTTTTGTGAGCTCTCCATGCCGCTGTTACATTCGAATTCTTCGCGTTTGTTGAAAGATAGAATACATTTCCATATCCACCGGTTGCGAGAACAACGGCATCTGCTTCCCATTTCTTAATTTCACCGGAAACAAGATCACGAGTTATAATTCCTCGGGCTTTGCCATCAATAATTACAACGTCCAACATTTCGTGGCGTGGATGGTATTCGATCCCTCCTTCATTTACTTGTCGCATCATCGCTTGGTAAGCTCCCAATAATAACTGCTGTCCGGTTTGTCCACGAGCATAAAATGTTCTGGAAACTTGTGCTCCACCAAATGAACGGTTCGCAAGCAATCCACTGTATTCACGTGCAAATGGAACACCTTGAGCTACCGCTTGATCAATAATTTCGTTGGCAACCTCAGCAAGTCGATACACATTGGATTCACGAGATCTGTAATCGCCACCTTTGATGGTATCGTAAAACAATCTCCAGATACTATCGCCATCATTGGGATAGTTTTTAGCGGCATTTATTCCACCCTGAGCTGCAATACTATGTGCACGTCTGGCAGAATCCTGAATACAAAAACTCTTCACTTTATAGCCAAGCTCTGCCATACTTGCCGCAGCTGCTCCGCCGGCGAGTCCGGTTCCCACAACTATCACTTCATATTTTCGCTTATTGTTAGGAGCCACAAGCTTCATATCTTTCTTATGCTTGCTCCACTTTTGTTCTAAGGGTCCTTCGGGTGCTTTTGAGTCTAGTTTCATAGTATTTATTGCCACGGAAGCACAAAATCACGAATTAATTTGCTATTCGCTTAATGCCTCTTCCGATATTTGTTACGTTAAAATTAATAAAATAGCCTAATCTTTTGTTAGTCAATTTTAAATGACTTAAAACCTGAGCTTTTCAAACAGGACGCATTTCATCGACTGCTTTCAATTCGCAAATAACTTCATCCTCAATCAAAAGGTCTAGTCTAAATCCTTCATCAAATTTAATACCATCATATTTGATGGGTACAGCAACTTGTCTATCTACTTTTAAATTTCTTTTCCGAAGCTCATGCGCCAAACAAACTTCATCTACTCTTTCAAGTAATTCCGAACCTAATTCTTTATGCACTTTATACGCCGAATCTACAATTTCCTTTCCCATAATATTTAACCGGTCAGGTATCGCATCGTACTTTTTAGTGTTTTCGTGAATTAGTGGCATTTATTCTTAATATGAGATTAATGAGCCTGTTCCACCGGTGAAATAGATATAAAGCGGAATAAAAATAAATGCGAGCATGATGATAATTGCGAATCCGTAAGCTCCAAGTTGTACTTTTTTAGAAGCTTCTTTGCTTTTCATGCTTAATGAAGTAAATGCACTCCAGAAGCCATGCGATAAATGTAATATCAACAAGCTTAACACAAAGGTATATCCAAAAGCATATAATGGTTCGGTAAACTTCTCTATAACCAGCGCCCTGAGATCATGTACCGTTTCACCGCTTGACAATTGAACGATCTCGGTATCACCAAACTTGAACGTCCAGATGTGAATTACTAAAAATATCAGCGTTATGATTCCTGTATAAATCATACTTTTAGAAGCCAGAGATTGGTGGCTTGGACCGCCTTTTGTTTTATACTTCTTATATCCATCAGGACGAGCTTTCCTTCTATTCCACCAAATCGAAATCCCTAAAATGGCATGATATAAGAAGAAGAAAGCAAGCCCGGCTTCAATCAAATATAATAATGGTCCGAGATCTTCTAAGGTTTTGGTGTAAACATTGAAAGCTTCAGGAGCGCCGAAAATGGTAAGGTTACCTACAATATGACCGATGAGGAACAGCATCAAACCGATACCTGTTATCCCCGTCATAATTTTGCGTCCTACTTGCGAATTGATCGCTTTTATAAATGAGGGCATGCTAGTTTATATAGTTAGTTCTGAAAGTTCAACAAACTGAGCAAGGCATTAGTTTCAAAAATAAGTGAAACCAAGTTATTGCTTTTATAAATTTGAAAATCGCTTTTTCCCTTTTCAATGGCAAGGTGGATTCACTCTAAATATTAAATATGAACGTAGAGCTATAATCTTTTACCTTTAATTCAATTTCACAGTTCAATATCCTGAAAACAATATCCAAAATAGCCAAGTCCGAATTTAAAGAACGTGGTTCTAAATTTATTGGGTATTTATTTCCGGCAAAATCAGAAGATGCGTTCAACGATCAACTCCAAAAATTAAAGAAAGAACTTTGGGATGCATCTCATCACTGTTATGGCTACCGAATACATCCAACTGAAACCGCAGAGTTTAGCAGTGATGATGGAGAGCCTTCAGGGACAGCGGGCCTTCCCATTCTGAACCAATTACGTTCTTCAGAGCTTATTGATGTTGGCGCTGTGGTGATTAGATATTTCGGAGGCACCAAACTTGGGAAATCCGGATTGATTGAAGCGTATGGAAAGTCTGTTCATCAAACTATTGAAATAGCTGAATTAAGTACTATTATAACTTGCTATTGGTTTCAAATTATTTATCAATACCCCGAAGAAAATGTTATTCAAAAATTGAAACAAGATTTTGAGTTGTATGAACAAGACGCTGAATACTTTCAACAAATTACACTAACAGTTGCCGTGCCGTTAAAACTTAGCGGCTCTTTTGAGAAACGCCTAAAAGAACTGGAGCATCTTTCTATTTCTTTCAAAAAACTAGAACCCGGATATTATTTCAGTTAAAAAGCTTCCTGGTTCACACAGTTTATTAATCCTCCGTTGGCAAACGCTTCTATTACTTCAATCACACCTTCTGCTACTGCGTCCTGTGCTTGTTGAGTAGAAGCCCCAATGTGGTGAGTTCCGTAAACATTAGGATGCTGAGCAATTGCAGATTTGAATTCCGAGTCTCCGGCATTCGGTTCATCAGCATATACATCGAGCGCAGCTCGAATTCCTTTCTCATTCATCGCTTTTATCAATGAAGCCTCGTCCACAAGTTCCCCTCGGGAGGTGTTAACCAATAGTGCGCCTTCTTTCATGTGATTCAAGAAATCCTGATTTACAATGTTTTTTGTTTCTTTCACAGAAGGCAAGTGAATGGATACTACATCACATTTTTTCAGTAGTTCCTCTCTAGTATCCAGCAATTTTATTCCGGTCTTTTTAATTCTGGATTGCGTTTCTTTTGCCCTTGAAGTTTTAGCCACTCCAAATACGTTCATCCCAAAAGCAGATGCTCTTTCAGCCAAAGCTAACCCTATTGCCCCTAATCCCAGTATTCCTAAATTCCTGCCATAAATACCTTTGGATGAACTGTATTTTTTCTTATTCCAAACACCTTTTCTCAAATCAAATACATTATCAGGAATATTTCTGTCTATGGAAATAATCAATCCCATTGCAAGCTCAGCAACGGCAATAGAATTTGCTCCGGGAACATTGCAAACCTTAATTCCTTTATTTGATGCATGTTTTTTATCTATGGTATTGGTTCCTGCTCCTGCTCTTACAATCAGTTTTAAATGGTCTCCACTGTCTAAAACATCCGCAGTAACAGCAGTGCTTCTTACAACTAAAACTTCGTAATCTTTTATGAAATCCGGTAGCTCTTCCGTTGTTAATGAACTGTTGATGGTACAATTATGACCTTTTTTTGAAAGGGAATCCGCCATTGATTGCGGAAGCTTGTCTGCTGCTAATATTTTCATGGTAACCTCATTTTTTAGAAACAAACTAAACTTCTATCAGATAAAATCCTGTAAAATTTACTGCCCATTTTCCAACTTCGATATTTGAGATGTTACATAAAAGTTATACATACATTTAAAGTTTAAAGTATAATGATCGTCTATAGAACCAATCCGAAATCCGGGTTAGTACGTTCTTTAATTTAAGTATCTTCATCAGCAGAAAATTTATAAGGGTGTGATTTAAAATTATTTAATTATGAAAACCGATATTCACGATCAGGTTTCAACCTATTATGGAGAAACACTTCAAACTTCTTCAGATCTAAAAACCAGCGCTTGCTGTACAGATGTTGAATACCCAAGACATATCAAAGATATTTTAAGCCAGCTTCATGATGAAACTATGGCAAAATATTATGGATGTGGCCTTACCATTCCAACGAATGTAGAGGGTTTGAATGTTTTAGATTTGGGCTCCGGATCAGGAAGAGATTGTTATGTAGCTTGTAAACTTGTTGGTAAAAACGGCCATGTAATTGGCGTTGATATGACCGATGAACAACTTAAAGTTGCCAACAATTACAAAAAGTATCACGCTGAGAAATTCGGATATGCTAATGTCGAGTTCCAAAAAGGAAATATTGAAGAACTTGAAAAACTGAATATCGAAAACGGCTCGTTAGATCTGATTATATCAAATTGTGTGATCAATTTAGCCACTGATAAAAAAGCTGTACTCAAAGGTGGCTATGATTTGTTGAAAGAAGGTGGAGAAATGTATTTCAGCGATGTTTATGCTGATCGCCGAATTCCTCAAGAGCTTGTGGATGATCCGGTATTGTATGGCGAATGTTTAAGCGGCGCTTTATACTGGAACAACTTTCTGAATATCTCCAAAGAAGTTGGTTTTCTTGATCCAAGAACGGTGAGTTCAAACAAAATCGCTATTAAAGATGAAGCACTAGCAGAGAAAGTCGGTAATATCAACTTCTACTCAGTTACTTACCGCTTGATGAAATTGCCAAAACTAGAAAGTAATTGTGAAGATTATGGCCAGGCAGTTCGATATAAAGGAACGATTGAGCACAACAAAAATGCTTTTGAACTGGATGATCATCATCTATTTGAAGCCGGTCGTATAAAAACAGTTTGCGGAAATACGTATATGATGCTTCACGAGACAAGATTTAAAGATCACTTCGATTTTTGGGGTGACTTTTCCACCCATTACGGAATTTTTGAAGGGTGCGGTGGAAGTGCTCCTTTTAATACAGAAAATACTAATTCAGATGAGGCTGCTCCATGTTGCTAAAAGATTTAAAAGTTAAGTCTTTAAAAGAACAAGAAATTAAACATAATTTTCACGACAAAGGGAAATTCAGAGATCCACAGATTACAGGTAAAGGTGAAGAGCGTGCTTATATAGAGTTGAAAAACCTAGATACTCTTTGGTTCAATACCGGTACAAGATGTAATCTTCAGTGTAAGAACTGCTATATCGAATCTTCGCCAACCAATAATGAATTACTTTACATTACTACCGATGAAGTGAGAACTTATCTGGATGAAATTCATGATCTTGAACTCAACACCAAGCAGATTTCTTTTACAGGTGGTGAGCCATTTCTAAATAAAGATATGGTTCCGATTCTTGCTCTGTGTTTAGAACGTGGATTCAATGTTTTAGTACTTTCCAATGCGTACCGTGCCATCGACAAACATTTTGAAGAACTGGATGAGCTCAATAAGAAATACCCGAATCAACTTACGCTACGAATTTCTTTAGATCATTACACACAAAAAGTTCATGAACGCGAGCGCGGCCCTGAAACTTTCGCTCGAACGCTTACAACGATGAATACTTTAGGAAAAATGGGCTTTAAATTAGCTGTTGCAGGGCGCTCACTTGAAAACGAATCCAGAGAAAAAGCATTACAAGGATATCAATCCATTTTGGATGAATACGAAGTTGGAATCACTGTTTCTGATGGCGAGAACATTGTGATTTTCCCCGAAATGACTACCGATCAGGATGTTCCTGAAATTACTACCGCCTGCTGGGATATTCTAAACGTAAAAGCAAACGACCAAATGTGTGCTACTGAACGCATGGTAATAAAACGCAAAGGAACCGATACTCCTGTTGTTCTTCCATGTACACTAATTGCTTATGATGAGCAGTTTGAATTGGGAACTACCCTTAAAGAATCATTCCAAAAAGTATATCTGAATCATCCTTATTGTGCTCAATTCTGTGTTCTTGGTGGCGCTAGTTGTTCGGCTTAGATAAATACGTCATCCCGTCCGCCAGCTGGCGGATCGGGATCTTACGGAATGGCTTTTAGCAGTTATCAACCTTAAATATCTTATAATGTTGATGTCATTCCTGTGCAGGCAACGCCAAAGGCATTCCTAGGTAGAATCTGAATTTTTATCAAGGCTCAATATTTTTTAAGGAAGCTGGATCTTGGGCATTCGCCACGAGATGACAGACTAAGAATCCCTTTCATCAGAGCTTTACTTAAACTCTTGTTGAATAAGCACGTTTTTAAACAAAACCTTACTTGGTTTATAAAAAAGTAACTCTCTCATATTCTTTGCGCTCTCTGCGCCTCTGCGGTTTACCACTCAACCTCCAAAAACTTCTCAGGATCAAAAATATCTGGATTAAGTGAATCGGGAATTCTCATTTCAGAATATTTCTCAACTAAACCAAGCATTCCGTTCGCTTTAAATATCACTTCGGGAGCTACCCAACTTTCTCCGAGTTTTTCGTAACTATTGAATTGTACTTCCTGAATTGTATTCCCTCTGCCAATGGTGATATTTCGAACAAAAATCAGGCGCTCGGCATCAATCCAAAACTGTGGCTTGGTTGAATCTGCTTTCTCCACTCCTATTACATACACTTCTCTTCCACGCCATTCATCAATGTACATTTTCTCCAAATCATAGCCATTTCTTAGTAATTGATTGGCTGAGCTGTCAATCGGTTGATGATAGATATCAAAACCAAGTAACAAAAGATCATGAACACGCCGAACTTCCTGAATCTTCTCTCCATTTGCGTACCCATACTGAACACCATTATTGAACAAAATTCCGTTTTCTGAATCTTTAGTATCGAATTTAATGGCTAGCTTTCCGGGCAAAGACATTGCCTCATACCAGGTCTGTGTTCTAACTATTTCTTCATTCTTTCCATAAAAGATCGTTTCTTGTGTAAATGTTAAATTCTTGTACCATTTTCCTTCGTATTCTTCATACATCCAGGAAAGAACATCTAACCCGGAATCAGGTTCAGTAGTTTGAAACCCTTTCACCGATAAAATCGGAATGATAACTAGTAATAAAAGACTTGATAATTTTTTCATTGGTACTCTATTAAACAGTTTAAATAATAGTAGCATTCTAAGGAATTAAGAACCTTAAAAATCTATTAAAGCTGATTCAGAATGTTTGTATTTAAAAAGCTATTTTTGACAAAAGATTATTTATGAAGATATATACAAAAAAAGGCGATAACGGCGAAACTTCCTTGTTTGGGGGTCAACGAGTTTCCAAAAACTCTAAGCGCATAGAAGCTTATGGAACTGTGGATGAACTTAACTCTGTGCTAGGCATAGCAATTTCACATGGGCTTAATGAGAAATCGAAAGAATTATTAGATGCGATTCAAATTCAGCTTTTTGTGTTGGGTTCAGATTTGGCTACTCCTCCTTCTAAAAAAATCAAGATCAATCGCATTGGTGAAACAGAGATCACTTTTCTGGAAAATGCTATTGATGAACTGGAAAAAGCGCTCGATCCCTTAACCAGTTTTATCTTGCCCGGTGGATCGCCTGCCGGAGCAACACTTCATGTAGGAAGAACGGTTTGCCGACGCGCAGAACGCCTTGCAGTTGATTGCGCTCAAACGGATGAAATATCTGAATCTGCCATAAAATATTTAAACCGATTGTCTGATTTTCTCTTTGTTTTAGCTCGTTTTGAGAACAAAAAGTCAGGAAATGAAGAAACTAAATGGTTACCCGGTTCTTAAATTATGGGGTTAAGTAACAAGCAAAAGTCGTACATCAAAAAGCATTTCAAAAAGAAGAGTGCTAAAAAAATTGCTTCTAATCTGAATTTAGAAGAATCGGAAGTCCGGCAATATCTTGATGAAATAACAGAACCTCTTCCTCTAAAAAAGAAAGTGCTCTTTTATGGAATCACTATATCTATTCCCTTTCTGTTTTTTATTATTCTCGAACTTATCCTCAGAAGTACAAACTACCTGGGAAACACTGCTCTTTTTGTTGATCCAAATATTCCTACTGCTGAATATCGTATTCCAAACCAGAACTTTGCTTCCAGATATTTCTTTTATACCAACGTAATTCCCTCTCCTTCTATTGATGTATTCCTCGCTGAAAAACCGGAAAACAGTTATCGAATTTTTGCCATGGGTGGCTCAACAGCAGCAGGATATCCTTATGGATTTAACGCTACTTTTTCCAGAGTTGTGGATGATGTGCTTCAGGATGCAATGCCCGATAAAAATGTAGAAGTAGTGAATGTGGGAATCTCAGCCATCAGTTCTTATACCTTATACGATCAATTGGATGAAATACTAGCACACAAACCTGATGCTATTATGATTTACGCCGGTCATAATGAATTTTATGGAGCACTTGGTGTTGGTTCTAATGAAAATCTCGGAGCTTTTCCGGGATTTGTCCGATTTTATCTCAAATTACAACGCTTCAAAACTTTTCTTTTCCTGAGAACTGTAATTGTTGACACCGGAAAGTGGTTTGCATCTACTTTTTCTGATGGCGAGAAAGAGCAATCCGGAACATTAATGGAAAGGATTGTGAATTCTCGTTCTATCGAATTGGATAGTCCCAAGTACAAACTGGCAATGATTCAGTTTCAAAGTAACCTCTCCAAAATTATTGAAACTTTTGAGGAAGAAGGAATTCCGGTTTATGTATCCAGCATTTCCAGTAACGTAAAAGATCTGGAACCATTCGTAGATATTACTGATGGCGAGCAACCGTCGGCATTGACAACCTATAAAGAAGCGCAAAGTTCATTTCAAGCGCAAGACTTTGAAACAGCAAGCAGTAAATTCACGTTAGCCAAAGATCTGGATGGATTAAAATTCAGAGCTCCAAGCGAGATCAATTCCATTATCAAAAATACTGCTGATGAACACCCTCTTGCTACTTACGTTCCTGTAAAAGAAGCTTTTGAAAATAACAGCGAGCAAGGCTTAGTTGGTTATAATCTGATGCTGGAACATTTACATCCTAATCAGAAAGGATATTTCTTGATTGGGAAAACATTTTCTAAAGTGCTTCTGGAAGATCTCCGACAAGAAAACCTGATTACAAACGATATTGCTGATTTAGATCCATATTTTAATCGCATGTACCTCACATACTTTGATAAAAGAGTTGAGTGGCATCGAATAACCACGCTAAAACAAGGATTTCCATTTATTCAGGATCGAAAACCAACTCCTTATCAAACTTCATATTCCCCAATAAATTATGTGGATAGCTTAGCTTTCGCATCCGTTCATCAAGGTTTGAGTTGGGATCACGGCAAAGTAAGCGCCGGAACGTACTATGAAAAATCCGGACAAACCGATAAAGCAATAGAGGAATATCTGGGATTGATAAGAAATCAACCTTGGAATGATTCTCCGTATGTATTTGCAGCTCGGCTTTATTTAGATAAAAACGATTTTCAATCCGCAGAACCTTTGCTTCGAAAAGCGTACGAAATCAATCCGGAGGAAGCATTTATTACAAAAATGCTAGGAGCAATAGAACTTAACAGAGGGAATGTAAAACCTGCTATTGAACTACTTGAAAAATCCATATCCATCAACCCAAAAGATCCTCAAGCATTATTTAATCTTTCCGGTGCTTATGGAACCAATCAGGAATTCCAAAAAGCCTTGGATACTGCTGAAAAAGTAGCGCAATTAAATCCTAATTTCCCGGGTTTACAAGGATGGGTACTTCAATTAAAACAAATTATTCAATCAAGAAAATAACACCATGGCTTTAATGATTTCTGTCTCCGGAATAAGAGGCGTATTTGGTACTGATTTAACACCCGAAAATTTAGCTCGTTTTACTGCCGCTTATGGAACCTGGCTCAAAGGTGGAACGGTGGTTTTAGGTCGCGACTCAAGAGTAACCGGTCAAATTTGCGAAGATATCGTTGCATCTACTCTTGCCAGTGTAGGTTGTGATGTGATAAAAGCAGGAATTGTACCCACACCAACGGTTGCTATGGGCGTTTTAAGACATAAAGCTGCGGGAGGAATCATTATTTCTGCGAGCCACAATCCCGCCCAATGGAATGCATTAAAATTATTGAATGGCTCCAGTGAATTCATGACTGCTGAGGAAGGGAAAGAAATGATAGCGATTTCAGAATCGGGGAAATTTTCCTATAAAATGTATAACGAAATTGGCTTGGTAACTGAAGACAACGATTTACTAGAGTATCATATTGATGAAATCTTGAAACTCGAATATATAAATCCAGAAGTCATTAAAGCGGCAAAACTTTCTGTTGCCGTTGATGCAGTAAATGGCGCCGGATCAATTGGCGTTCCTCTGCTGCTGGAAAAACTTGGTGTGGAAACCATTCATAAAATCCATTGTACGCCAAACGGATTATTCCCCCATAACCCTGAGCCTATACCTGAAAATCTGACTGAGATTTGTGATTTGGTGAAGCAATCCGGAGCTGATATTGGAGTAGTAACTGATCCTGATGCCGATCGCCTTGCATTAGTGGATGATACAGGTACTTTATTTGGAGAAGAATATACCCAAGCTACCGTCTTTGATTTTATCCTGAGTAAAAAGCCGGGCGCTACAGCAACAAACCTCTCCTCTTCCAGAATTGCGGATGAAGTAAGTGAGAAATATGGACAGAAATGTCATCGTTCTGCAGTTGGAGAAATCAATGTGGTAAAGAAAATGCAGGAAGTTAATGCCGTTGTCGGTGGTGAAGGAAGCGGTGGAATCATTGTTCCGGATCTGCATTATGGAAGAGATGCCTTAGTGGGAATTGCATGTGTACTTCAGCATCTTGCAGAAAAAGAAATGAGTTCTTCTGAACTAAGAGCGACTTATCCCGATTATTTTATGAGCAAAAGTAAGATTCAGCTTGATGAATTGGGAAAAGAGGCTGATGAAGTACTTGATATCGTTAAAAAGCATTACTCAAACTTAAATCCCAATACCACTGATGGAGTAAAGGTTGATTTTGAAGAAGGATGGATTCATTTGCGGAAATCAAATACAGAACCGATTATCCGAATTTATTCGGAAGGAAAATCGTTGAAAGAAGCAAATGCATTTGCAAATAAAGTGAAGAATTTATTTTAATATATTTTCCAGTACGGACGCGATTAATCACGTCCGTACTGGAAAATAAAAAATGGAACTAATGATGAAAAAATATACGCTATTAATATTCGGGGCTTTATTCCTGCTTCAGGCTTGTGCTCAAAAATCAAAAACTGAACAACAACCTGAACTTTCTGAGATCAGCTATACCGAAAAAGATGCAGCGATTTTTGCGGATATCCTTTCCAAATACAAAGATGAATCTGACAAACCGATCGCAACTCTCATCCCTGAAATAGGTAAATATTTTATTGGACAGGAGTATGTAGCCCATACCCTGGAGGTGAATGAAGAAGAAAAACTGATCGTAAACCTCAGAGAATTGGATTGCACTACTTATGCTGAAAATCTTCTGGCGCTGGCGCGAACGTTGAAATCTGAAAATCAGTCCTTTGAACAGTTTGCGAAAGAAATAGAGAAAATCCGATATAGAGATGGAAATAGAAATGAATATCCATCCCGACTTCATTATTTCAGTGACTGGATCTACAATAACAAAGAAAACAGATTAGTAACTACACCTGCCGACAGTTTTGGAACTCCTTTTCCAAATCAGGTTAGTTTTATGAGCACCCATCCTGACAGTTATAAGCATTTAAAGAATAATCCCGAGTATATATCTGTCATCGAACAGCAAGAAAAAGAAATAAACAGTAAGAGTTACTTTTTTATACCTAAAGAAAAGATTGCTGATTATGAGTATTTGCTAAAAGAAGGCGATATCATTGGTTTAACAACCAGTATTGATGGTTTAGATGTAGCCCACGTTGGGGTTTTAGTTGAGCAAGATGGCAGGTTGCATTTATTGCACGCTTCCCAATCAAACCTGAAAGTGGAAATCTCTGACGAGCCTATTTCTTCTTTTTTGAAGCCAAACTCCAAAAACACCGGGATTATGATAGCCCGCCCTGTTGAAATTTAAAATTTCAGGCATTCAGAGTTAAAGAGATGAATCTACGTTTCATATTCTGACCCACCCTTGTTCCCTCCCTAAGATCAGGGAGGGAAACTCTTAAAGCATAGTTCCAAATAAAACTACATTTCTGATTTATATTTATTTTGAACACATTTGCTTTAAAAGCTCCAATTTTGTCGGTACAAAAGAACAATAAAACGAACACTACTTTTCTGTTTACTTTCACCCCACAAACCCCGTTCTTAAAATAAAAAGCACGCATCATGATTAAATGGCTGGATGTTCTTAATTATGCCCGGAATGGGAATCCTGAACCGGATCGCAGAGTAGAAAAAAGCGATGAGGAATGGAAAAAAGAATTAACGAAAGAAGAATATGCAATCACCCGTTTAAAGGGAACTGAACGTCCGTATTCCAGCGATGTTTGCAGTAAATTTGAGCCCGGTATTTATGCCTGTGTTTGTTGTGATACTTTACTTTTTGATGCAAACACCAAGTTTGAAAGTGGTTCAGGTTGGCCGTCTTTTAATCAACCTATCAAAGAAAATGCCATCGCTTATCATAAAGATATGACACATGGAATGATTCGGGTTGAAGTAACATGTAACGTCTGCGATTCTCATCTAGGTCACTTATTCCCTGATGGCCCTGAGCCCAGCGGATTACGATATTGCGCTAATGCAGTTAGTCTTAAAAAAGTAGAGGAAACTCATGAACACTGAAACACTCTCCCAATTATTTGCACGAGATTTTGAAACACTGGAAACCGAAATTTTTAGTTATTCCACTGAAGAAAACCTTTGGATCAAAGAATCCGGAATAAATAATAGTGCCGGAAATTTAGCACTGCATCTTGCAGGAAATCTTGAACATTTTCTGGGATCCGTTCTCAATAAAAGCGATTATGTCCGGGATCGAGAATTTGAATTTGATGGGAAAGTTGATCAGGAAGACTTGATTGCCAGAGTCCGTTCAGCTCGAAAAACCGTACGTGCAACTCTGGATAATCTAACCCCCGAAGATTTTGCAAAAACTTACCCTCTTCAGCCATTTGGTTTTGAAATGAGTACAGAATATTTCCTCATCCATCTGTACAGCCATTTCAGTTATCACTTGGGCCAGATTAATTATCACAGACGGTTGTTGGATACCTAGAGAACTCAAAATATTTCACAAATAAGCCTCATTACTTTCTTTCCTATTGATAATCAGGGTTGTGCCAAAGGAATCACTTTGTGAAAACCCTTACTTGTTTATATCCGATATAGATTACTCTCCCTCCCAAGCTCCTGCTTGGGAGGCTATTCGGGAGCTCCTGCTCCCCATAAACTTTCCCTAAAATAAAATTGTAAGGAATTGCTTTGAACTGGTCTAATTATGTATGGCACGAAGCAACTTCAAATTTTACGAGAATGAGTATCCTTACTTTTTAACCTGTACAGTAGTGGATGGGATAGACCTTTTTGCAGATCCAAGGATAAGCCACATAATACTTAATGCCTTTGTTCACATCCAAACAAAGATGCAGGTTAAAATTTATGGTTTTGTGATCATGCATAATCACATCCCTTTTATTGCTGAAAGCAACAATCTTTCAGAAGATATTCGCCGGTTTAAATCATTTACTGCACGTGAAATTATCCGTTATTTAGAATCCGCCAATCGTCTTGTTTTCCTGAAAAGACTCAAGCGTGGAAAGATCAATCATAAAAAGAAAAGCACTTATCAGGTTTGGCAAGAGGGCTCTTATCCAAGACAAGTAAATAATCTCCGAAAAATGGAAGCTTTTATAGAATATATTCACTTCAATTCAGGATAAGTTCCACATTTGCGAGCGGTAGCGAAGCA
>CAXBHO010000003.1:0-75485 GCA_963975485.1 uncultured Balneola sp.
AGATCTCGGCTCAAGACCGAGATGACGAGTTAGCGTGAGATAAAGGTGATGGAGGAGTGTGATTTAGCCAAAAGGAGATAGTTAACCGTCCAAGCGCGACGCTTGAACTAGGTTTGGATTTAGCCAAAAGGAGATAGTTAACCGTCCAAGCGCGACGCTTGAACTAGGATCTCGGCTCAAGACCGAGATGACGAGTTAGCGTGAGATAAAGGTGATGGAGGTTTTTATAATAGAACTCAGGGTTCCATGTTTCCATCCACTTTTGACCGGGATTACAAAGGATTTTCAGGATGGGCAGGATTAAAGATGGGCTGAGAACTAAATCCTATTAATTCTATAATCCCGAAAATCCGGGTTCAACGAATGGAGGAGTGTTCGGCTCGGGCATTTGCCACGAGATGACTAAGCTCAACACTTCAATCGTGTAACCAAGCAAAGACGTCAGTCCGCAGCTACAAAGCTGAACCGAAACTTTCCCTAAACCAACCATTGTAATCAAAGCAATAATGCTGTATATTTAGGGCTCTCTGTTGTTCGGACAAAGCGTCAGAATGACTGTTTTCACCTACGAAAACATCCAAAGACAAAACATACATAAATGAGTAAGAATTATTACGAATTCACTTATATCATCAATCCCGTTTTAGACGAGGATAAGTTTACCGCTGTTGTTGATAAAGTGAACAAATTGATCGAAAAGCACGGCGGTGATGTTGATGAAGTTGAAGAGTGGGGCTTAAGAAAGTTTGCCTACGATATTGACAAGAAAAGCAACGGTTTCTATGTGAACATGTATTTCAATGCTCCTGCTGAAACAATCGAAAAAGTTGAGAAGGCTCTCAGAATTGATGACGATGTTATTCGTTTTCTAACGCTAAAGTATGACGCCAAGATGCTACGCCATCGTGAGCTTCAAAAGAAAAACGCTGTTCCTGATGTATTTGCTGTAGAAGCAGAAGAGGAAGAAGCAAAGAAAAAAGAAGACTAAACGCTCATCAACTAAAGATATTTTATTATGATAAACAATCCTTCACATCCGAAAAAAAGCATCCGCAAAGTAAAGCAATGCAAGTTTACTCAAGCGGGATTAGAATACATCGACTACAAAGATGTTGACACGCTACAACGTTTCACTAACGATCAGGGAAAAATTCTTCCTCGACGTGTTACAGGAACAAGTGCAAAGCACCAACGTCAGCTTAACAGAGCCATCAAAAGAGCTCGTTTTTTAAGCTTGATGCCATACGTAGCAGAAAACCTTAGATAAGAAATTACAGAACCATGAAAGTTATCCTTAGAGAAGACGTAGAAAAATTAGGACAAGCCGGCGAGCTTGTTGATGTAAAAGACGGATTCGGTCGTAATTACCTTATCCCGCAAGCAAAGGCAATATTAGCAACTAAGAATACCATTGCAGAAATGGAACTTAGAATGAAACAAGCAGCTACTCGTGCAGAATTAACTGTTCAGGAAGCCAAAGATCTTGCAAAAATTTTAGAAGCTACTTCAGTGACGATTTCCGTTACTACCGGTGAAGATGACAAGATTCACGGTACCGTAACAAATGTACAAATTGCTGATGCGTTAGCTGAAAGAGAAATCTTAGTTGACAGAAGAAATATTTCTATTAACGAAGATGTTAAAACTCTCGGTGAATACACAGCAACTGTAAGCCTTGTTGGAGACTTAAATCCACAGGTGAAGTTCTGGGTAGTTAAAGCAGATTAATCATTTGCGAGAAGTGAATACTTTGAAGCAATCCCTGAATTATTCTTTGGGGATTCCTTCGGTGTCTCTGAGACGTTAACCTTTTTTGATAATTAGAGACTTTTAAAAAGGCTACTTTCGTTTGAAATTAGCGAAACAACAAATACCTGAATGAAATTATCAAAATCGATATTAATGGGGATCATCTTCGCGATGTTATCCCCATTTTTTTTATACGCTCAGATTCCTGATCCGGTTAAATATGAAGTATCTGAGATTCCCGATACGGTAAAAGCTGGAGAAGTATTCGAAATCACTATTGAAGCTTCTATTGAAGGAAAATGGCATCTCTATTCTGTGCTGAATGATCCTGATGCAGGTCCCTATCCCACGCAATTTTCTGCAAAGTCCTCAAATTTTGTGTTAGCCGGAAAAGTCAGTGAATCTGAAGCTGAAATTGAATTTGATCCCAATTTTGAAGCCGAACTTGGATGGCATACCTCTTTTGCAAGTTTCACTATTCCTGTAGCTGTAAAGTCAACATTGCAAGGTAAGCAAACTTTAGACATTGAAGTGTACTATCAGGTTTGTGACGATCGGGTATGTCTTCCTCCAAAAAGTAAATCTATTATTGCCGGAGTATTTGTAGATGGAGTTGCGGATGAAGTATATGAAGGGGCTGTTGACGGAGGCGAAAAAGTAAAACAGTATGGAAATAAATCTACAAAGAAAGGTAGCCTTTCCAATGATGGGATTTTTTCTTTTTTATGGATCGCTATTATAGCAGGATTTGCCGCCTTACTAACTCCCTGCGTTTTTCCTATGATTCCACTCACCGTTTCTTACTTCTCAAAACAAGAAGATGCTAAAAGAGGGGTGAGCTCTGCATTAATTTTTGGTGCAGCGATTGTAGCAACTTTTACTATTCTGGGAGCACTTCTAGCAGCATTATTGGGAGCTTCAGGAGCTCAGAATTTTGCTTCCAATCCGTTTGTGAATTTAATGATCGCATTTGTATTGGTTGCTTTTGCTTTAAGTCTGCTTGGGATGTATGAACTTCAACTGCCCTATCAGTTGACCAATTTTTTGAACAAAAAAAGCAATGAGAGCTCAGGGATAATTGGAATTTTATTCATGGCGATGACCATCAGCGCAGTCTCATTTTCATGTACAGCTCCGTTTGTAGGAGCCGTATTTACCGCAACTGTTGGCGGAGAGTGGTTTTACCCTATTCTTGGGATGATCGGTTTTTCAGCAGCTTTTGCAAGTCCGTTTGTATTGTTTGCCTTGTTCCCAAAATGGTTGGAAGCTCTGCCAAAAAGCGGTTCATGGATGAATATTGTAAAAGTGCTTCTTGGATTTATTGAACTGGCCGCCGCTTTCAAATTTCTATCTAATGCTGATCTTGTTTGGCAATGGGGGGTTGTTTCTCGTCCGCTTACGATTGCATTCTGGATTGTGATCTTCTTGATAGCAGGATTTTATGTGCTCGGTTTTATAACTCTCAAACATGAATCTAAACCGAAACAGATCTCAACGGGTAGATTGCTGCTCGCTATGCCATTTCTGATGTTTAGTTTTTATTTGATTCCCGGGTTATTGGGTTCTTCGTTGGGAATTTGGGATGCTTTTCTTCCACCAAAACAACCCACAGATGTTAGTTTAGTTGCTTCTATTGGAGTAGGCGGTTCGGGTTCAATATCTGCAGATGAAGGGTGGAGCGAAGATTACAAAGGCTCACTCGCCACAGCAAAAGAACAAGGGAAGGCGGTATTTATTGATTTTACAGGCTATACATGTACTAATTGTAGGGCCATGGAAACCAATGTATTTCCACTGGATGAAGTTCAACAGGCTTTTAGACAAATGGTGCTGGTAAAGCTTTATACGGACGGAGGAAAAGACGCAAAAGAGAACCAGTTAATCCAATTTGAATTGACGGGAAACATTGCGCTACCGACGTATGTGATCTATGATCCCATTTCTGAAACGGTGATAGATCAGATTTTAGGATATACTAAAGCAGAAAAATTCACGACATTCTTAACGGAAGGGCTGAATGAATTCCAATCAAGATAGAAGTTGACCCTAAGCAGGGAAACCTTTAGCCTTGGGTGATTTAACGTAGATTTAAAAACTGATTTTATTTAATAAAACAGCTACTATTAGTCATTTAGTCATTCCTGCGGAGGCAGCGCCAAAGGCACTCCCACGGAGGAATCCGGATTGTACTTTAAGATTATAATTTTCAATTATAGTACAATTGAGATTTCCACAAAGTGATGCCTATGGCGCAGACATTCGCCATGGAATGACCTTTGTTTTATATGACTCGTTCGTTTTTATTGAGTTCATGTTAAGTAAAATCCAATAAATTTCGCCACGCTGACGGCATTCAACCTAAAAAAGAATTTCTACATCCTATGTGCTCTTGCAGGTATAATGTTGCTATGGCCACAAGTTACCAAGGCTCAAACGTTGCAAGACAAGAACCTTAGTATCGACTCGGTAAAGGCAGATACGGCATATTATATTGGTGAATGGGTGTTGGAAAGTTCGATTTCAGTCCAAACAGATTCGGGTGAAGTACCAACGCAAAATTGGTTGTACGATCCAATCAGAGGTACACTTTCATTTAGGAATACCAATGAGTTTAGTTTTAGAGATATAAAATACCTTCAAATTGAGTATAAAGTTTACCCGTACAGCTTACGACGTTTTTATAATGATCGAGCTGTGCAACCACTCGATACTTCTTTATTAAATAAGGAAGGCGACGTTTTTTCCAGATTTAATTTGAACGCTGAAAATAATCGAAATAATGAATCAGATTTACAACAACGTGGAAGCCTGAGTAGAGGAATTATAGTCGGAACAAATCAGGATTTTGCGCTTGAGAGCGGATTAGATTTCGAGCTTTCAGGAAAATTGACAGATGATATCACAATAAGTGCTGTACTTACTGATCGAAGTATTCCTATACAACCTGATGGTACAACTCAAAATCTTAAAGAGTTTGATCGTGTTTTTATTCAAGTAGAAGCTCCATCAACTACTATAGAAATGGGAGATGTTGATATAAGTTTGGAAAAAAGCACGTTCGCCAAACTAAACAGAAGATTGCAGGGTGCAGCCGGATATAATTCAACTACATTTACTGATGTAGCAGCGGCAGCTTCTGTTGTTCGAGGGGTATTTAAAAGTGTACGTTTTGCGGGCTTAGAAGGAGTTCAGGGTCCATATAGATTAACAGGAAATGAAAATGATGAATTTGTGATCATTTTGGCCGGAACGGAACGTGTTTATTTAAACGGTAAATTAGTTGATCGAGGAGAAGAAGAAGAGTACATCATTGATTACGGATTAGGGGAGCTTTACTTCACAAATAATTTACTTATAAAAGATGAGACCAGAATTGTAGTTGAATATGAATACATCGACCAAAATTTCAATCGTACGTTGGTAGCTGCGGAAGGTGAAGGTAAATTACTAAATGACAGATTTAAGATTGGAGCGACAGTAATTCGTCAAGCTGATGGCAATAATTTGCTATCGCAACAAACGCTCACAGAAAGTGATATTGATATTTTACGCCAGGCTGGTGATGACAGAACTGTAGCAAGAGTATCCGGTGCTGAGATGATTGATCCTGATGATGAAGATTTCAACGTACTTTACACTCAAATAGATACGGTGGTAAATGGACAAACATTCATCATTTTTAAGAATGAGCCTGGTTCAGAGGAGGCTGTATTCAGAGTCAGATTTTCCAATGTAGGAGAATTTCAAGGAAGTTATCAACGAGTAGGCACTTCTGTTAATGGATTGCTGTTTAAATGGGTTGGACCAAATCAAGGTGAATATGAACCATTCAGAACACTTCCCGCACCAATTCAGCAGCAAATGGCAGCGCTTAACAGTTCATTTCTGGTGAATGATAATATTAAATTATTCGGAGAGTGGGCAGTAAGTGATTACGATCAAAACCGGTTTTCTACTCTGGATGATGCAGATAATATAGATCATTCTTATTTGGGAGGAATTCAAATTGATACATTGAAAGCAGGAATGGGCTCGTTAAGTTTCAAAGCAGAAAGACGATATTCAGGCTCAAATTTTGAATTTTTTGAACGTACCAGAGAGGTAGAATTTGATCGAAAATGGAATCTAAGCGGTTTTGAGAAATCTCAGGAAACTACCAACGAATTATCTGCTCGTTACGACTTTAAACGTTCTTCTTTTATAAACGGGGAATATGGATTTATCGATCGATTTGGATTTACCGGAGAGCGCCAGGCGGCAGCGTTCCAAATGGAGAACAGCAAAGGCTTAGGCGCTACTTATTCTCAGGATTGGATACGAAGTGAAGATGATTTTGCGGGAATAAATGGAAATTGGTTCAGGCAACAAGGAAGGTTATCGAAACAATTCAACAATCGGGATTTAAAAAGAACTTTTACTCCATTTATACAATTTGAGCACGAAGAAAGATTACAGAGAGATCAATCTGATGATTCACTTACCAATCAATCTTTAAGATTCTATGAAATAGTTCCGGGAGTTAACTACCAATCTGAGAAATGGTTAATCGGATATTCGATGGGCTTCAGAACCGATTTCAGAGTAAATGAAAATCGGCTAGAAAAAGAATCGAAAGCACTTCAGCATTCCGTTCAACTAAATGTTACTCCGAGCAATTATGTAAGTACACAAAATAAAATTACAGTAAGGAATAAAGATTTCAATGCTCAGTTTGAGGAAAACGGTAATACAGATAAACGATCGTTGTTAATTCGCTCCAATACGAGTTATTCGTCTATTTCAGATAATTGGACAGGAAACTTTTTATATGAAGCTAATACTCAACGCCAAGCTTTATTACAAGAAACATTCATCGAAGTAGGTCCTGAAATTGGCCAATATGTTTGGGATGATTTAAATAATGACGGCGTTGAACAAGTGGATGAATTTTTTCTGGAGATCACCCCGAATGAAGGAACGTATATCCGTCAATTTTTGCCTTCAGATGATTTATTTCCTGTTATTGATCTGAAAGTTCGGCTAAGAAATGAGATTAATCCGTTAGGGTTTATGAAAGGGGAAGAAGGAGTAAACTATTTCTTAAATCAGATGGTATTTCGGTCAAGGTTTGATGTTGCAGAAAATTCCACTACTAATGATTTGGCAGATATATACTTTTTAAATTTGCAAACTTTCAGAGATGCTGCAACTACCATTCAAGGTCGCTTTACCTTTGAAAAAGAGCTAGACGTTTTACCTGCCTATGATAGTTATGATATAAGTGTGCGATATAATCAATCCAGAAGTTTAAATCGCAGAAGCAGCGAACTACAGAGAATTTTTATTGATGCTTTCGCAGTAGATTTTGGATATGATATAACCAGTACTATTCAAGGTGACTCAAAAGTAAGTTTTGGTACGAACAGAACAACAAGTAATACTATTTCAAATAGAAATTATGATATCTATTCTCAAAATTTTGAGCAAGGTTTTGGAGCTACGTTAAACCGTTCGTGGCGCACAGGATTTGTTGCTTCATACAGTAATAAAAAAGATAGGTTTCAAGTGAATAATACGGTAGATGCTCAAATTGTAAAAATTAGAAATACGAACCGATTTTTTTTATGGAGAAAAATGCAAGCTAATTCCTCACTAGAATTCCGAAATGTGAGAGTGAATGGAACTACAAATGCGGTAGGTAATTTTGAGCTAACAGAAGGTTCAGGGGAAGGTTCAAATTTGTTATGGTCGCTTAACAGTAGTTATAGGGTGAGTAATCTCATTAGATTGAACTTAGTTTATGATGGAAGAACCGTAAAAGACAGACCTACTATACATACAGCAAGATTAACAGTTAAGGCAATATTTTGAATGAATTCTTATAAATAGAAGTTGAATTAAAAGCAATAAAAAAACTTACATTTGTTCAATTAAAGTTAATTTTTCTCTACCCAAAAGCTTTGACATTTAGTGTAAAATAAACTATTCTTTTTCCTCATTAAACTTAGACACTAACATTAAACATAAGCGGAGTGGACATGACATCGTCGATTGCTCTATTTTTTCTACAAGCCGATGCAGGCTTCTTTAACATAATCGTTGAGAAATTCAACCAAGGTAACGATGGCGGATGGATGTGGCCAGTATTGGTTACACTTATTCTTGGCTTGGCTATTTTCCTCGAAAGAATTATTACTCTCAACCTTGCAGATATTAATACACGGAAATTCATTGTAAATGTTCAAGAAGCATTACAAGACGGTGGTATTGAAGCTGCGGAAGAACTTTGTGCTCAAACCCGGGGGCCGGTTGCTTCTGTATTCCAAGCAGGTCTAATGCGTTCACATGAAGGTATTGACGCTGCAGAGAAAGCTATTGCAGCTTATGGCTCTATTGAAATGAGTTTCCTTGAAAGAGGGCTTGTTTGGTTATCGCTGTTTATCGCAATTGCTCCACTATTTGGATTCCTTGGAACAGTAATCGGTATGATCCAGGCTTTCGATGATATTGAAGCAGCAGCTGATATTTCTCCAAGTATTGTAGCAGGTGGTATTAAAGTTGCCCTTCTTACAACAGCAGGTGGTTTGATTGCAGGTATTATTCTTCAAATTGGATATAACTACTGTGTTTCTAAAATTGACCGCTTAATTGCTGAAATGGAAGAAAGTTCAATTACTCTAATCGATTCTATCATTCTACTAAAAGAAGGTAAGCCGTTGATCGCTCCTACAGTTGATGACAGTACAGATTCAGAATAATAATCCCAACCATTAATAGTTAAACAGGAGATTATTATGACTATTGCAAGTATAAGTGTTGCCCTAGCCGGTTTGATGATCATTGCAGGTATTATTGCAATGATCTTCTCAGGCGTTAAAGGAATAGCACAAGGAAAACAAGATTTCAAACGAATAGGAATGATGCTAGTTCCGGTAGTTGTTTTTGCAATTGCATATTTCGCTTTGGAACAAAACTTTGCTAAGGCCGGTGTTATGACAGCCGGTGTGATGATGGTAGGGATGATTGGCACAATCTTCTTCACCGGATTACGAGGAACATTCAAGTTTTAAATAAGCTAAGATGCTATTAAAGAAACGTAAACGAGAAAGCGCAGAAATTAATGGTTCGTCAATGGCGGATATTGCCTTTCTTTTACTCATCTTTTTCTTGGTAACTACTACGATTAACGTAGATACCGGTATTGGTATGGTACTTCCTCCACCTTTAACGGATGAAGACCCGCCTCCAGTTCGTGAAAGAAACCTAATGAAGATACTGGTAAACGAAACTGGTTTAATTATGATGGATGACGAGGCTACACCTATAAATGAGGTTCAAAATAAACTTATTGAGTTTATTAAAAATCCTGAGGCCAGTGAAGAGTTAGCAATTAGCCCTCAGGCAGCAATTGTTTCACTGAAAACCGTACGAAAAACCCCTTACCGAATTTATATCGATATGTTAGATGAGGTAATTGGGGCATACGCTTTTCTAAGAAATGAAGTTGCTAACCAAAATTACGGTAGAGAGTATTCTCAATTAAATAAGGAGCAAAAAGATGTGGTAGATGATATTTATCCTAAGAAAATTTCAATCGCAGAACCAGATCCGGAGTAATTAGCAATGGCACATTTTAAGAAAAAACAAGCTGGAACTAAGCAGGAGGTACCAACTTCTGCCATGCCTGATGTGATTTTTATATTACTTTTCTTCTTTATGGTAACTACTGTATTACGAGAAGTAACTTTAAAAGTAAAAATTGATCTTACCAAAGCTAAGAACATTGAAAAGATAGAAGAGAAACGACTGGTTTCTTACATCTACATTGGACCTGAACGACTTCCTAACAATAAGTTTGGAAATGATAAGGTTCAGATCGATGATGATATTCAGGATGACATCGGCGCAATTAGACAAATTATGTATGATAAGCTTCTGGAAGAGCAAAGAATGATTGTCTCTCTTCGAGTAGATGAGAGTTCAGAATTCGGGCTTCTTACTGATGTTCAGGAAGAATTGAAGCAAGCACAAACTTTTAGAATTAATTATTCTACTAAAAGTGAGGCTACACAAGGTCGTAACTAAAGTTAGTGTACAAAAAGTTTAAGGCATCCATGTTTTCATGGTTGCCTTTTTTTATTTATTGGAGACAACAATTATGAACGAAGAATTTAAGAGTATTCAAAGTATTGGCAGGGAAGGGCTGATAAAGAAAATTTCTGAGTATGAATCTCATACTAATCAATCTACAGTAAAAGGAGTTGGAGACGATGCTGCTGTTATAAAAACAGACACCGATAAGTATGCATTACTCTCCTCAGATACATTTGTTGAAGGAGTTCATTTCGATATCACTTATACACCGCTACACCATTTAGGATACAAAATTGTCAGTTCAGCAATTAGTGATATTTATGCCATGAACGGAACGCCTACTTCTGTGCTAATAAATATCGCAGTTCCTAATCGGCAATCTACTCAAATGATCGATGATCTTTACAAAGGAATTTATTCTGCAGGTTTCGATAATGAAGTAGAAGTTGTTGGCGGTGATATTGCTCCAAATCATTCTAATATGGTTATTTCGGTAGCGGCCTATGGAGAAGTAGATTCTAAAAGTGTCGTGTACAGAGCCGGTGCAAAACAAGGCGATGCACTATGTGTGACAGGAGATCTTGGAGCAGCAATAGCAGGACTTAGAATTTTAATGCGTGAAAAGAAATTTTGGGAAGAACATGGAAGCGAAGTCGCACAACCCGATCTTTCTGAATATGAATTTGTAGTGAAAAGACAACTTGTGCCCGCCGCTAGAAAAAATCTCATTGCTGCATTAAAAGAACATGGAATTAAACCAACTTCGATGATTGACGTTACGCAGGGATTAGTTCATGAAGTAAGCCAAATTGCCACAGCTTCTAATCTTGGTGCTTATTTATATCAGGCGGCCATTCCCGTTGCTGTAGAAACACGCCATGTGGCAGATGAGATGGAAGAAGATGTAGACAGATATGCTCTTTTTGGTGGGGAAGATCTCGAAATGATCTTTACACTACCTGAAAAAGAAGTAGAGAAATTCGGCAAACAATTTAATGATTTCTCCGTAGTTGGCCGTATGGTACCAAAAGAAGAGGGCATGAAAATGCAGACCGCTGAAGGAGATGTACTATCCTTTGATGATTTGTCATAAATAAACCTATGGCACGTTTTTTGACTTTACTTAGTTTAAATAAGCAGACCTCTTAAAGTTCATTTTAATGTGTATCTTTAAGGTTCATTTAATACCAGTATATATTATTTAAATGGCTGATAAAAAATCCGCTCCAAAAAAGAAAATTAAAGCACCAGAAAAAGGCTCTGACTCTAAAAATAAGAACAAGGCTAAAACTCCAAAATTCCCTACATGGGGTTTTTTAGTCATTTTTCTGGTTTTACTAATGGCTCAGTTCATCTATTCAGGTGTTCAGATTAGCAATTACATCAAATACAGTGTTTTCCTTGAACAAGTTGAAAATGGATATGTTGATGAGATCGTTATTAAAAACGGTTCATATATTGAAGGGAAATATACCGAGAAAGCATTAAGTGATGGGATTGTAAAAGTTCCAGAGCAAGAACAAAACCAAAACTTTAATTTAAGCGGAGACGACAATACATTTCTGAAGTTCAGAACTACGATGTTGAGAGGAGATGATATTCGTCCTGTTTTGGATGCAAATGATGTTGAATATGAAATCACCATCGAAGAAGATTGGTTTAGCGGTGTATTTGTTTGGTTGATTATGATCGGTCTAGCTATTGGGTTCTGGGTGCTAATCCTAAGACGAATGAATCCGGGGCAGCAAGTTCTCAATATTGGAAAGAATAAATCCACTTTATATGATAAACAAACGGATACCAAAACTACCTTTAAAGATATAGCAGGATTAGAAGAGGCTAAAGAAGAAGTTAAAGAGATTGTAGATTTTCTTAAATCGCCCGATAAATACACAAAGTTAGGTGGTAAGATACCCAAAGGAGCTTTACTGGTCGGCGCTCCGGGAACAGGTAAAACATTGCTGGCTAAAGCAGTTGCTGGTGAAGCAGAAGTACCATTTTTCTCTCTTTCCGGATCTGATTTCGTTGAGATGTTTGTGGGAGTTGGAGCTGCCAGAGTTAGAGATTTATTTAAGCAAGCAAAAGAAAAAGCTCCTTGTATAATTTTTATTGATGAGATTGATGCTATTGGCCGTACCAGAGGAAAGGGGCAAATGCCGGGTTCCAATGATGAGCGCGAAAACACATTGAATTCACTATTGGTAGAGATGGATGGTTTTGCTACTGATTCAGGTGTTATAATACTTGCAGCAACGAACCGTCCGGATGTTTTAGACAATGCATTACTTAGAGCCGGTCGCTTTGATCGTCAGATTAGTATTGACAAGCCTGACAAAAATGGTAGAGAAGCAATTTTCAAGGTTCATTTAAAACCATTAAAACTGAACAGCAAAGTAGACCCAAAGAAATTATCGGCTCAAACTCCCGGATTTGCAGGAGCTGAGATTGCCAATGTTTGTAATGAAGCTGCACTTATAGCTGCCAGAAGGGATAAAAAATCTGTAGATATGGATGACTTTGAAGCAGCAATCGATCGCGTTATTGGTGGCCTTGAAAAAAAGAATAAAATCATTTCTCCTGAAGAAAAAAAGATTGTTGCGTATCATGAAGCCGGACATGCGGTTGCTGGTTGGTACTTAGAACATGCAAATCCTTTGGTGAAAGTTTCTATTGTGCCGAGAGGCTTAGCAGCCCTCGGATATGCCCAGTATTTACCAAAAGAACAATTCTTACATCAAACAGAACAATTATTTGATGAAATGTGTATGACACTTGGTGGCAGAGCTGCTGAGGAAATCATTTTTGGTAAGATTTCAACCGGGGCATTAAGTGATCTTGAAAGAATCACAAAAATGGCATACAGCATGGTTTCTGTTTATGGTATGAATGATAAGATCGGAAATGTTTCTTTTTATGATTCTAAGCAAAATGATTATAATTTTCAGAAACCGTATTCTGATGCAACGGCTCAAATTATCGATGAAGAAGTTAAAAAAATCATTGATAGTGCTTACGATAGAACAAAAGAACTTCTGAGTGATAAGCTTAATGAGCTCGAAATTCTGGCTAAGGAATTACTTGAGAAAGAGATTATCTATCAATCAGATCTTGAAAAGTTAATTGGCAAACGTCCTTTTAATACGCAAACTACTTATGAAGAATACACTGCTCCTGATGCGGAAGTAAAAGAAGAAGTGAAAGAAGAAGTGAAAGAAGAAGTGAAAGAAGAAGTGAAGAAGATCACCAAGCCAAAAAAGGATGATTCTGAGAAGCCAAAAAAGAACGGGCAATCCAAATCTAAAGAACAAACTTCAGAAAAAGATAAATCTGTGAATCAGGAAGAAAATGATAAATCAGGTGAATAAAGCTTTCTGAAGTTGATTTACTTTTTTAAAAGAGGATTGTTAACATTATGGTAAAGTAGTAGTAACTAAATCATAAACTCGGGGTAACAGTAGCACAAAGCGCAGTTGATATTTTGATCGCAACAAGACGTGATCAAAATTAAATCAGCATGCAAGTGAAAAAACTCACATTAATTTTATCGTTTCTAAGTCTTACCTCCTTAGTTGCGCTAGCTCAAAATAAAGGGCAAATCTCAGGTACTATAGTAGATGCCGAAAATGGTGAAACTATTATTGGAGCAAGTGTAGGAATAACGGGAACTGCAAAAGGAGCAGCAACAGATCTGGATGGTAGCTTTACCATCAGAAATCTTGATGCAGGTACATATTCCATCACTGTTTCATACATCTCCTACAATACTCAAATAATTACCGATATTGGAGTTATTGGTGGCAAAACAACCATCATAAATATTGCGATGCAATCTGATATTGCAAATTTAGATGAAGTTGTTGTTACGGCAGAAGCCATTAAAAGCGGTGAGGCGGGTCTTTTATCAATTCAAAGAAAAGCTATCGCTGTTCAGGATGGTATTTCTGCTGAAGAGATATCAAGATCTACGGATGGGAATGTAGGCTCAGCCATGAAGAGAGTTTCAGGTGTTTCCGTAGTTGGCGGAAAGGATGTGTATGTACGTGGATTGGGAAACCGATATAGTAACGTACAATTAAACGGATCTCCTATTCCTTCTACAAACCCAAACAAGAAAGAAGCTCCTGTAGATATTCTTTCAAGCGGAATAGTTGATAATATTATTGTACAGAAAACATACACACCTGATCAATCCGGGGAGTTTTCAGGTGGCTCAGTACAAATTATTACCAAGGAATTTCCAAACGATCCAAATCTTACGTTCTCTTACTCTACGGCTATTAATTCCAATTCTACCTTTCAGGATTATCTTGGATATAACGGCGGAGGAACGGATTATTTAGGATATGATAATGGGTTTAGAAGTTTACCATCAGATATTAGAGACAGCCAAATTACTAGCCGGGAAGAAGCAGGAAGAATCGTAAGCAAATTGAATAATTCTTGGGCATCAAAAAATATCCAATCTCTTCCAAGCCAAAAATTTGGTTTAAGCTATGCTAATCAGTTTAACCAGGATAAAATGCCGATCGGCGTTGTATCAAATGTAAGCTACAAATATGCCACTAATTCCAGAAGCGATGAGACGTTCCGTTATATAAATAACTACAACGAAAATAATGGGGACATACTTTTAGGTTCTGATTACGTAAGGAACTCAGGGGAAGAAAGCACCAGTTTAAGTGCAATGCTTAATATTTTTGCTAAACCGAGCGACATCACCAAGATCGGTATCAAGAACTTGTACTCTAATTCATCAACCAATCAGTTTTCAACTATTGAAGGTGCTTACTATAATTTTGATAACGAAAACCGTCAAACGATAGCTGAATTTGATAGAAGAGCAATTTACTCATCTTCATTGATTTTTGAGACTTATTTCCGTGATTACATGGAATCTTCTTTAGACGTCTCTCTTACTTACTCTAAAGCAGTTCGTGATCTACCTGATAGAAGAACCACTCAGTACGTAAGAACTGATTCGGGCGATCTTGAAGTGATTCTGCCTTTTAGAGGGAACGCTCATTTCTTTTCTTTCCAAAATGATAACAACTACTCCGGAAAAATAGATTATGATTTCAAGCCCTTCGATAAATTATCAGCAAAAGTTGGTGTGTTTGGATTGTTAAAAGACAGAACGTTTGAATCATACAAATTAATTTATGATGACAATCCAGATAATAATGCTCAAAATATAGATAAATCGTTATCTCCTGAAGAAATATTTACTACTGAGAATATAACCAATGGCAGTCTACTTTTAACAGAGAGAACAAGTTCAAGGGATTCTTATGAAGGCAAGCAAGAGCTTTTAGCAAGCTACTTTTCTTTGAACTGGTCTCCTACAAGCATCTGGAGCTTTGTTGCCGGGTTAAGAGCTGAGAACTCTACTCAATCTATAAATAATGAAGCTCTTGTTGATGAATTGGATCTATTACCAGCTTTCAATACAACTTATAGACCATCAGAAAAAACTAATTTAAGAGGTGCTTTCTCGATTACGCTGGCACGACCTGAGTTTAGAGAGCTATCTGATTTTAACTTTCAAGATTTCGTAGGTGGTAGAACCGTATTTGGTAATCCGGATCTTGAAAGAACTAAGATCTATAACTATGACCTTAGGCTCGAAACATTCCCAAATGTAGGCGAATTATTTGCGGTGAGTGTTTTTTATAAAAAATTCGAAAACCCGATCGAAATTTTCTACCGCATCACCCAAAACAATGAAGTTAGATATGAGAATGTAAAGTCTGCTACTTTATACGGTGTTGAGTTAGAAGGAAGAAAAGACATAACCGAACAGCTTAGGCTCAGCACTAACTTTTCTTATATCCTATCTGATGTAAACTATGCAGATGGAAGTTCAGCAGGAAGACAAGCAAACTCAGAACGACCAATGTTTGGTCAGTCTCCCTACACACTCAATGTAAACGCATTCTACTTAATGCCTGGAATTAATTCAGAAGCTACTCTTTCATTCAACACTTTTGGGAAACGAATTTCAGCCGTAGGCAATAACGAGCAGCCTGATGATGAGTATGAGCAACCTTTTAATAAACTCGATTTCAATTTTTCAAAGAACTTTGGGAAGGCTTCGGTAAACGCCAGTATCGAAAATATTCTAAATGATAACATTGAATATAAACAAGGCGATGTCATCACAAATAGATATGACGTCGGTACTACTTTTACAATCGGCTTTAGCTATTCATTTAACTAATAACTTAACTCTAAAATAAAACAATGCTATTATTATGAAATCTAATCTTAAGCTTTTAGCACTATTCGCATTTGCGCTTTCATTCTCCATAATGTCATGTAAAGACAGTAATAACAGCGGTGGAGATGATAACGGTGAAGTTCCAGAGCTTTACGCTTCACTTCCGGGAACAGTACTCTCAGAAGATACTACATGGGACACGGATCAAATATTGACAGGACAGTATTATGTACTTCCGGGTGTAACTTTAACAATTACAGCAGGTACACAAATTAGCTTTACTTATCACAATAATGATATTGATGCTGTGGGAGCAATTATCACTCTACCAGCTGATGGCAAAAACTTTGATACTCCAAGAGTTAGCGGTCGCCTTATAGCTGAAGGTACTGCGAGTAACCCAATCGTATTTACTTCTGCCCGTGCAAATAAACAACCGGGAGACTGGGGTGGAATTGTACTTGCCGGAGAAGGTATTAACAATATTGAGGGCGGAAAGGGAGAAGTTGAAGGACTTCCGGATGCTATTCAATATGGTGGAAATAACAACTTAGATGATAGCGGAACTCTTAAATATGTTCGTATTGAATATGTTGGGTTTTCTTTTGCAGAAGGTTCTGAGCTTAACGGATTAAGTTTATACTCTGTTGGATCTGGAACAACTCTTGAGTACATCCAAGTGTACAAATGTACTGATGATGGATTTGAGTGGTTCGGTGGATCAGTAGATGCTAAGTACCTTATCTCTTCTTTCAACGATGATGATTCTTTTGATATGGATGAAGGCTGGAACGGTCGTGGACAATTCTGGCTAGGCGTTCAAACAGCTGGTGCTGATAACGGTTTCGAATCGGATGGTGTTAAAACACTTGGTTCAGGCATCGAAACAAATCCAACCTTATACAATGTTACATTGGTTGGTTTAAAGCAATCCGGTGATACAAAAGACGCAGAAGACAAGAACTATGGTATGCGCTTAAGAGAAGAGTTCAACGGAACGTTAGAGAACTTCATCATTACTGATTTTGATGGCTTAAACTTCAAAATTGAAGATGATACCAGATCTTTATTTCCGACAAATCTTTCAATTGACAACACAATTGTATGGAACAATAAAGGTTTTGCGAATGCTACAGATTCTACCGATTTCGGAGCTGTTACTTTAGAACAAGATCCAGGTTTCACTAATGCTGCTTCCTATGACTTTACCGTTGCTAATCCTGAAACAGGAGCAACTCCTCCAAGTGGATATTTCAATACAAGTGCTACATATATAGGCGCTTTTGGTTCAACTAACTGGGCATCAGGGGCTTGGGTACGTTGGACCGATAACTAAACTAGAGTTTATAGCTTACTCTACAAATTACGTCTCACAACTTTGTGAGGTGTGCTGATCACATGAGAGTTTCGGGGAATCGGAACTCTCTTTTTTGATCACTGATTTCGCTGATTTTGATCACTGATTTCGCTGATTTTGATCACTGATTTCGCTGATTTTGATCGCTGATCTTCTAGATTGATTTCTGTTTTTCTATAAATAATAAAGTGTAGGTTTGTATGAACGTGATTAATCACGTCTATACAAATCATATATGCACCTCCTGTTTGTAAACATTACCATATATTTATACACTAGCTTTCTTAGATTTTAAAAAAGGGGAACCGTAAAGCTTTCTATTCGGTTATATTTATGAATTTATTAAAAGGAACATTTTGGTTTTTGTAACTCGTAAAACTCATTTTAACGCGGCACATCGTCTTCATAATCCAAATAAAAGTGATGATTGGAATAAAAAGACTTTTGGAAAGTGTAATCACCCCAATTGGCATGGTCATAATTATGTAATTGAAGTTACAGTTGCCGGAAAACCAGACAAAGAAACCGGGTTTGTAATTGATTTGGGGAAACTAAAAAACATAGTCAAAGAAAAGATCACCGATGTATGTGATCACAAGAACTTAAATCTTGATGTTTCCTTTCTTCAAGGAATCATTCCCACATCCGAGAATCTCGTTAAAGCTTTTTATGATCGACTTAAGGTTGACATAGAAGAGGTTTCATCAGAAGGAAGCATGCTTTATTCTGTGAAGTTATTCGAAACAGAACGGAATATAGCGGAATATTGTCCTTATAAAGTCATTAAATAAACTATTCAGTAAACTGGAATACTATGATTTCTAATCAAACTAAGAGATTCTATGATCCTAATTTTACGGTAAGTAATGAGTACAAATTATCGTTACCGGATCTGCAAAATGGACCATCCTCACTCATTGAAGGAGCAAATGTGCCAATTCAGCAAGTAGGAATCTCTAATTTCAAAATGCCTCTCAAGTTCAAAACCAGAGAAGGTAAACCCATAACTTTAGAAACTTCTATTGATGGTTATGTAAGTTTGGATGCCGGTAAGAAAGGGATCAACATGAGTAGAATCATGCGAACCTTTTATAAATATCAGGATCGAGTATTTTCCATAGATTTATTAGAAGAAATTCTGAAAGCGTATAAAGAAGATCTCGGAAGTCAGGAATCATTCTTACAACTTTCTTTTAGTTATCCGATGATGATGGAAAGTTTACGTTCAGGCATGAGTGGTTATCAGTATTATGATGTGAAGTTTGAGGGGAGACTAGATAATTACGATCAGTTCTTTAAACATATAACACTCAATTTTCAGTACAGCAGTGCCTGTCCGTGTTCTTACGAACTCGCAGAGCATGCGAAAGAAGAGAGGAGCGTTGCAGCAATTCCTCATAGCCAACGCAGTGTTGCAGAAGTTATGGTAGCTTTAAGAGATGAATTTTTTGTTGAAGACTTAGTCCAAATTTGTAGAACAGCGTTGAAAACTGAAACCCAAGTAATGGTTAAGCGTGAAGACGAGCAAGCTTTCGCAGAATTAAATGGTGCTTACCAAAAGTTTGTGGAAGATGCAGCTCGTTTACTTTATGAAGAATTAGATTCTTACAATAGCATTAGAGATTTTGTAGTGCGATGTGCCCATCTGGAAAGTTTGCACAGCCATGATGCAGTTAGTAGAATTTGCAAAGGATTGCCGAATGGGTTGAGATGAATCAAATCTATTTAATGAACAATTTTAAGTAGATTTGATTTCCTCTCGTTCCGAACGTCCCGTTCGGAGTGCCATGTTTGAGGCTCCGCCTCAATGGGAGCAGAGCTTCCAAATTAGCATCACGCAGCCTGCCTCTGTCGGCAAACAGGCGGAGCTACGTGACGAGGAAAATTTATATAATTGAAGTTACAAGCTCTTCACCTTGTCTTTTTTAAAGACAATATACCCGCCATCTTACAGCACGGAATATTCAATAAGCTTTAAACCATCAATGAATTTGAAGTCTTTTTTGATTCTTCGAAAACAGCTCAAAATCATAGACAAGTGCCGTCGAAGCAATGAGCATGTCGGCAATCTTTACTCCATGACTCAGGCGATACTGGTCAAATAAATCTACTGCTTTTGATGAAATGGCTTCTGAAATATGAAAAACAGTAAATCGTTCTAAAAATGTGTTCAGTTCCTTAAACTCATTCTTGTTTTCACAGCCAACCATTAATTCAAGTTGTGTAATCACACTTACAGAAAGCTGATCGGTCTGCTCAAGGTTTTCTAACTTTTCTACTGCTTGAGGAATACCACGACTTACGTCAATAAGAATATCTGTATCAACAATGATCGGATCAGTCATTGATTAGTTGTTTCTCCATTGCGTATTACGCTGCTTTTTAACCCAACTTGTACTGTCAGCTAAATCCGTTCGATCTTTCCACATACCTACAAAAGCACTTTCTGAGAGGGGCTTTTTGGATGATTTTTTTGGGGAAGATTTTACATACTGCTCATACAAGAATTGCACGAAATTGCTGGCTTCTTTTTTAGCATTCGGTGGAAGTTGATCAAATTTGTCTAAGACTGTTTTTTTACTCATGCTAGCATTATTTGCATCTTACTATCTTTAAGTTAATAAACAACGTCAAGAATAAGAAAATCTTTCTGGATTATTGAAAAGTAATAGGTATAATATATTATTAGATAAAAAATATCTCAATAAAAAAACCTTGGAACCAGTTTTACGTCTCGTTCGGAATGCCTTGTTTGAGGCTTCGCCTCAATGGAAGCAGAGCTTCCAAATTAGCATCACATAGCGGAGCTACGTGACGAGGAAAAGTTCTTGTTCATTTGCTTCCTGAGTTTAATCATCTCCGCTAGAATAACCAGATGAGTTTTCTCTCGTTCCGAACGTCCCGTTCGGAATGCACTTTGGAAGCTCCTGCTTCCAGCCGGTTGATTTGTTTTTTTGCTCCGGTATTATTACCAAATTAGCTATCAAACTCATTTCTTCTTCCCATTCTTTAACGCCAAACTAGGTTCAGGGACATAATGTCCAATTCCTCCTGCTCGCGGATCGTTAAAGGTGGTGGGGATGTCGTTATTAGCTGTTCGTTCTGCCCAGGTTACGTGTTCGGTGCCGTCGTCTCGTTTAACCATGGTAATGCAACCTTCCACAGGGCAAACCAAGGAGCAGAGATTACAGCCTACACAATTATCTTCAATAATGTAAGGAACACGGTTTCCGAGATCGTCAGACAAACCAATCGCTTGGTGAGCTCCGTCTTCACAAGAAATATAGCAAAGCTCGCAACCGATGCACTTGTCGCCATCAATTTCAGCCACAACTTTATGCTTAAGATTCAGATCTTTCCATTCTTTCACATTGGGAAGAGCTTTGCCTTTAAAATCATAAATGGTTTCGTAGCCTTTGTCTTCCATAAACTGAACGAGCCCGGCTTCCATTTCTCTCACAATTCCAAAACCGTAATGCATAACAGCGGTACAAACTTGCACAGAGCCACAGCCCAGCAATATATATTCAACTACATCCCGCCAGTTTTCAATTCCACCAATTCCACTGATAGGTGTATCTTTGGTGACGGCATCTTGTGCAAGTTCCTTTACCATATTCAGCGCAATAGGTTTTACGGCCGGACCACAATATCCGCCATTAGAACCGGCTCCATCCACAACAGGGTAGGGCGCATAGGAATCCAGATCTATCCCAACAATACTTTTGAAGGTGTTTACGAGTGAGATCGCATCCGTTCCGCCTTCCACAGAAGCTCGCCCGGGATCTACAATATGACTGATATTTGGCGATAGTTTAGTGATAACGGGAATATTCGCCGCTTCCATTACCCATTCCACAATGGTTTTTAAAACTTCGGGCTCTTGTCCAACGGCAGAACCCATTCCTCGTTCACACATTCCATGTGGACAGCCAAAATTGAGCTCCAGACCATCGGCCCCTGCATTTTCGCAATCCTTTATGATCTGTTCCCATTCTGCTCTGCTTTCCACCATCAGCGAAGCAATTACAGCGTGATCAGGGAAGTACTTTTTAACTTCTTCAATTTCTTTAAGATTATCCGCCAGCGGGCGATCTGTGATCAATTCAATATTATTAAATCCCGCCATGCGAGTGTCTCGGTAATCAATAGAACCGTAACGGCTGGAAACATTTACGACTGGAACTCCCAATGTTTTCCACACAGCGCCACCCCAGCCGGCTTCAAAAGCTTTCATGATCTGATAGCCGGAATTTGTCGGAGGCGCAGAAGCCAGCCAAAAAGGATTCGGTGCTTTTATACCTGCAAAATTGATTGATAGATCAGCCATAATAAAATTGGTTAATGAATATTCGTAATGTTAAATATCAGTTATCAGTTATCAGTTATCAGTTATCAGCTATCAGTGGTCATCCGTGTTCTATCCTTACTTATTGAGCCAGTTCTCAATTCCATGCGCTGCTTTTTTACCGTCATGAGCGCCGTTCACAACTTCCGCTCCGCCATTTACGGCATCACCACCTGCAAAGTACATGGAATTTCCTGTTTGGAAGTTTTCCTGATTAACAACGATTCGTGTACTCCGGTCCATTTCCAGTCCGTCAATCAAGCTAAAGAAGTCGCCCAGTTTAGCCTGACCTGTTCCTTTGATCACAAGATCACAATTCAATACAAATTCACTGCCCTGAATGTATTCAAGCTTTCCGTTCCTGGATTCGGTTTTAATAAATTTCACTCCGGACGCTTTGCCGTTTCCTGTTATTTCAACAGGCTGTACATTAAAAAGTCCTTTTGCTCCGGCATTTCTGGCAAGATCATATTCAAAATCATAGCCACCCATCTCTTCTTTGGATCGGCGATAAGCCAGAATTACATTTTCGGCTCCCATTCTTGCAGATTCGGAAGCTGCATCCATGGCGGTATTACCTCCGCCAATAACAATAACTGAATCAGGAATGTTGACTTTATGTTCGGTCATTCGCAATTCTTCCACAAATTCTACAGCGCCAATTACGTTTTCCTTGTCAACTCCTGGAAGATCAAGTTCGGCGGTTGGTCCAAGTCCTACGCCCACAAAAATAGCGTCATATTCTTTTTCGAGATCGTTTAGCTGCTCTTTAGTGCTGATAGACTTCCCATAATGAATAGTAAAACCAAGCTGATTTTGCAGATAATCTACTTCATCGAGCACTTCATGATTGGTGATTTTGTACGGAGCGGTTCCGTGAACGGCAAGCCCTGAAGGTTTGTCCTTGGCTTCGAAAATATCCACGGCATAACCTAAAGTTCGTAACTCACAGGCGCAGGATATTCCGGCAGGTCCGGCTCCGATCACCGCTACTTTTCTGCCGTTGTCTTTGCCGACTTTAAAGAGTTCTTTCTTTGCTTTGATGACTTTATCTGTGGCGAAGTTTTGTAATCGCCCAATATCAATGGGCTTAACATCCTGATGATTGTACACACAGGCTCCTTCACAAAGAACTCCGGTTGGACATACTTTTCCGCAGGTGTTTCCAAACCAGTTTTTATCGAAGATGGTTTTAGCTGCACCTTCGGCATTCCCTGTCTGGATTTGTTTTATAAACAGCGGAATATCAATTCCGGTAGGGCAGGCAGTAACGCAAGGAGCATCATAACAAAACAGACAACGCGAACTTTCATAGAACGCTTCTGTGTCGTTCATCAGCGGTTTTTTCTGAGCAAAGTTCTTATGAAACTCTTCGCTTGATTCGGGTCTTTTATATTCTGCCATAAATAAATCCTTATTGATCACTGATTAATTTGAACTGAATGATTTTCGCTGATTAAAGTTCAGTTAATTTGCCATACGTCTCAGGTCTGCGGTCTCTGAAAAACTGCCAAGTCGATCTAACCTCATCGATCATATCCAGATCAAATTCAGCAATCAATAATTCATCTTTATCTTCGGAAGCTTCTGCAAAAATTTGTCCGCGAGGATCCACAAAATAAGAGGTTCCGTAAAACCGTCCGAGATTCCACGGCTTTTCTTCTCCAACTCGATTAATACATCCCATAAAATAACCGTTTGCTGCAGCGTGAGCCGGTTGCTCCAACTTCCACAGATATTGCGAAAGCCCTTCAACCGTAGCGGAAGGATTGTACACGATTTCTGCTCCGTTAAGGCCCAGAATTCTAGCTCCGTCAGGGAAATGACGATCGTAGCAGATATACACCCCAACTTTCGCGTATTTAGTTTGAAAAACAGGATATCCCAGATTGCCGGGCTTAAAGAAAAACTTCTCCCAAAATCCGGTGGTATGTGGAATGTGGTTTTTGCGATACTTTCCCAGATAGGTTCCGTCCGCATCAATAACGGCGGCTGTGTTATAAAAAACTCCGGCTTGTTCTTTTTCATATATCGGAACAATGATCACCATTTGGTATTTCTTAGCATATTCCTGCATCATTTCTGTTGTAGGCCCGGGTACGGTTTCTGCAGATGCGTACCACTCTTTGTCTTGTCCCGGACAGAAATAAGGAGTATTAAAAATTTCCTGTAAGCAAAGAATCTGAACACCTTTTTTTCCTGCTTCTTCTATATAAGGAATATGCTTATCGGTCATGGCTTTCATGATTTCTTTGATGCTTCCTTCTCCCTCGGTCATAGGAAGGCTCATTTGTATCAGACCTGATTTTACTTTTCTTGGCATAATGGTTCTTTATTTGTTAACAGTTTAAATGGCAGATTGAATAAAAGTGTATCTGCTGATTTTCTTAAATCACATAGGACGTCTTTCCGCGCTTCACGAATTGTCCGCTTCCTGGTTTAAGATAACACTCCTCATTTTCGATGGCAATTTGACCACGGAGCAGAACCGTTTCGGTTTTTCCGGTTACTTTCCAACCTTCATAACTGGAATAATCTACATTCATGTGGTGCGTATCTTTTGAAATAACATGTTCCTTTTCAGGATCAAAAATTATTACATCTGCATCTGTACCCACCGCAAGAGTTCCTTTCTGAGGATACATCCCGAAGATTTTGGCAGGATTGGTGGCGGTAACTTCTACAAACTTGCTCAGCGAGATCTTTCCTTTTTTAACTCCTTCAGAAAAAATCAATTCCATCCGATGTTCAATTGCGGGATGTCCGTTCGGTATCTTTGAGAAATCGTCTTTGCCCATTTTTTTCTGCTCCCAGATAAACGGGCAATGGTCTGTTCCGATCACATTTACTAATCCCTGTTGCAAACCGGCCCAAAGTGCTTTTTGATCTTTCTTTTCACGAATGGGCGGACTCATTACCCATTTTGCTCCTTCAAAATCATCTTCGTAAACAGAAGCATCCACTAATAAATACTGTGGACATGTTTCTACAAATATTTTTTGGTTTCTGAGGCCAGCTCGTTGCACAGCATTCAGAGCGCCTTCACACGTCATGTGAACAATGTAGCCTGTGCAACCGGTGTAATGGAGCATGTCAGTAAATCGCGCACTGGCTTCAGATTCAGTAACTTCAGGTTGCGAAAGATAATGATAGAGGGGAGCGGTTTTTCCCTCCGAAAGATGCTTAGCAATTAGAGAATCGATCATATCGCCATTCGTTGCATGAACGGTAACCAAGCCTCCGTGCTTTTTTACCACTTTCATAAGCTGCACCATTTGGCCGTCGTCAATCATTAATGCGCCTTTGTAGGCCATAAATGTTTTGAATGAAGTAATGCCTTCTTCTTCAATGAATTCCACAACTTCTTTGGCAACGTCATCATTAAAATCAGTTACAGCCATGTGATAAGAATAATCACCAATGGCTTTTCCTTTCGATTTTTCTTGCCAGGTAGTAAGCGCATTTCGGAGAGAATCGCCTTGTGTTTGGAGAATAAAATCGATCACGGTTGTTGTTCCTCCAAAAAGGGCAGCTCGAGTTCCGGTCTCGTAATCATCGCTGGAATAAGTGCCCATAAAAGGCATATCTAAATGAACATGAGGATCAATACCTCCCGGGAAAACGAGCTTACCGGAAGCGTCAATCACTTTATCTGCTTTATATTCTAAGTTCGCTCCAATGGCAGAAATTTTCCCATTTTCTATATACAGATCAGCGATATAGTCTTCGGCTGCTGTTACAATTCTTCCGTTTTGAATAAGTACTGACATAAGACACATATACTAGGTGAAAATTTTCACGTTTAAAGTTTCTGCGTGTTGGTTCTTCATCAAATAATAATATAGAATGAATGCTACTCCGAAACCTGTAAACCATGATAAACTATATAAATAACTAAGAGAAGGAATCCAAAAACCTATAAGAGCGGTTAGAACGCCCGCTACTAAAGCATACATTGCGGCTTTGTTAAAACCTGATCCGCCATAAGAATACTCGCCGTCAGGTTTATATAATTCATGGAGAGCTAAAGTTTTTTTCCGAATTAAATAATAATCGCAAAGCAGTACGCCTAAAACCGGACCGAGTAAGCCGCTCACAAAAACAAGAATGGAACCGATGTCATCAGCGAGCCACCACGGGCTGGTTATGATTCCAATCACCCCTGCTATTACACCACCTGATCTGAAATTCAGCTTTTGCGGCATCACATTTGCAATGGCATTGGCAGGTGCTATTATATTTGCAACGATATTAGTGCTTAAGGTGGCAATTATCAAAGCAATCTGGGCAAAGATTACCACACCGGGATTATCAAATAGTGCAACCAATGAAACGGGATCCCAGGGAGTGTCTTCCACAATCATAATGTCTTTAAAAGAAATGATGGTAGCGGAAGTCACAAAAATGGCCACAAAAGAATAGAATGTCATTGTAGTTGGTAATCCCAGAAATTGACCTTTAATTTGATCTTTTTGATTTTTTGAAAGTCGGGTAATATCTGAAATACTAATTGCCATGGTTGCCCAAAAACCAACCATCGCTGTAAACCAGATCAGATATGTCCAAATTGTTGGCTGTGAGTTAGAAGAGTCGCTGATAAAAACAGCTAACGTACTGGAAACGATGTTATCAGTATTTCTAAACTGAACTTTTACAGGCTCGTTTCCGGAGGCGTAATTATCGGAAAAGGGAATAGAAACTGATGAAGTTACTGAATTAATGGGCTGCCACCCAAGATCTTCATATCTGGCATCTTTCGGAATCTTGATATTTACTTCAGATGCTTTTGCTTTTCCATCCAGATCAGCAACTACGTTTAGATTAAGAAAATATTCAGAGGTGTTGTTCTCAGACGCTTGTAAGGAAGCCGTTGTCTTTTGTAGTTGAGCACCCTGATCAAGAACTTTCGAAAAACTCCCGGCATTATTATATCCCCAACCGATAAGAACTAGGCCAATGAGAATTAAAATTGGCGCAGAGTAATTTTCCAGCCATTTTATAGACTCTGTACCTTTCCAGATAAAATAGATATTGATAACCCAAAACAAGGCGAAGCCGATAAATTTACCAAGATCCAGCTCAAGAGATCCGGTTTGTCCGGTGATGATATTCCAGATCGAATAAAAAGCTAAACCGCCAATCCAAGTTTGGATTCCGAACCAACCACAGGCAATAACTCCACGAACAAGCGAAGCGATATGAACACCGTAAATTCCAAAGCCGGCTCGCCCAAAAACGGGAAAAGGAATACCGTATTTGACTCCGGCGTGTCCGCTCAGAACTATGGGTATGGTAATTAACAAGTTTGCTATGGCGATGATAATCAGGGATGCTTGCCAGCTTAAACCGGATAAGATCATGTTTGAAGCCAGTAAATAAGTAGGAATACAAACAGCCATCCCAACCCAAATTGCGGTCATATTCCACATCGTCCAAGTGCGGTCTTCGTGGGCAAGAGGAATCATATCTTCACCACTTAGGGGAGAGGATTCCAGTTCCGGGGGCAGCTTTAGATTTTCATTCATCCGTTGCAGATTGGTTGCAATTAATCACAGTATTCATCTGCAATGGATATCGCCTGAGAAATGATTTCAATTCCTTCATCAATTTGATCTTTAGTTACACAAAGCGGTGGTGCTGTAAATATCCAGTTCCAGCGAACAAAAGTGAACATACCGGCTTCTTTTATTTTTGCCGCCATTCGGTTTGTAGCTTCCATTTCAGATGGTTTGGCATTCCATGGAGTGACAGGGTCTTTTGTTTTGCGGTTTTTAACCAGTTCTATACAGCCTAACAAACCGGTATTCCTGTAGTCACCAATAGAAGGATGTTTTTCTTTGAGTTTTTTAACTTCCTGTTCTATGTATACACCCATCTTCGCTGCGTTATCAACCATCTTTTCTTCCTGAAGAATTTTTATATTCTCCAAAGCAGCAGCGCATGAAACGGCATGAGCAGAATAAGTGAGCCCAATAACCAGCGGATTATCATCAAAATGTTTGGCAATGGTATCTGTTAATACTACAGCGCCAAGTGGCAAATAACCGGAGGTCAGCCCTTTAGCCATACACATTATGTCTGGAGTAACTCCGGAATGATCGATTCCGAACATTTTTCCTGTTCTTCCAAAGCCACTCATCGTCTCATCGTCAATTAGAAGAATTCCATATTTGTCGGCGATTTTACGAAGAAGTTGCCAGTAGTTTGGGGGATATTTTATACAACCTGATGAGCCTGATTCGCCTTCAATTAAAATAGCAGCAATGCTGCCAGGATTTTCATATTTGATGATCTGCTCAATATTTCGAGCCGCCATTTCTCCGCACTCTTCTATGGAAGAAGTACTCCAGGGACATCTATAGAAATAAGGATTTTCAACGTGAACAAAATTCGGCGCTGTCTGGCTGTCGACAGGAAATTTTCTTGGATCGCCTCCGGCAGAAATTGCCCCATAAGTTGCTCCGTGATAGGAACGATAGTGAGAAATAATTTTATGTCGTCCGGTAAACATGCGAGCAACTTTTATTGAGTTTTCAACAGCCTCGGCACCGCCCAAAGTGAAAAAGGATTTTTTAAGATTTCCGGGTGTAATTTCAGCGATCTTTTTTCCAAGCTTGCCCCGAACTTCCGTTGCCATTCCCGGATATACATAGCTTAACTCTTTCATTTGTCGGGAAACAGCTTCGGTAATACGTTGGTCACCATGGCCGATATTCACATTCATTAGCTGAGAAGAAAAATCGAGATATTTCTTGTTGTCGCGATCATAAAAATAAACACCGCTCGCTCTTTTGGCATTAACAGGGTTCAAGCCACCTTGCTTAGCCCAGGAGAACAGAGTGTACTCTAAGTTATTAGAAAGAATTTCACTTTTTGAAGGTTTTTGGGATGTCATAAGTTTGGTTACGGGTTACGGGTTACGGGTTACGGGTGGGTGTTTTCCAACTCGTTTCAACATAATTTATAAAGCGGTTTATTTTACCCCCTAAATTATCATACCTATCTATCAAAACGGTTAATCGATTTTCAGGGTAATAAATATCGCTAATCATATTTAGCTGAGAAATAGTTTCGTCACAAGAAGCATGAGCGAAGATCAAAAATCTTATAAACTCGTTCTTATATCTTCGCCGTCCGTATCCTTCAGCAATATTGTCTTTAATACTTTTAGATGATCTTCGGATTTGACTTCCTTGTTCATATAGCTCGTATTTAGGAAGTTTTAGAGAAATCTTGTGAATTTCCAAAGCAAGATCGTAAGCGATTGTATAAATTTCTAAATTCTTATAACTCATATCTTTTTAATAAATGGATCGGGTAACACATAGCCCGAACCTCAAAACTCATTAATTCAGCTCATCCAATTTGTTTTAGCTTCCGCATTCCATTTTACAGAGGTTTTTTTGTTCTGAGTCCAGAATTCTATAGAGCTTTTTCCGGTAATGTCACATACTCCGAATTTTGAATCATTCCATCCACCAAAAGGGAAGGGTTCACGAGGTACAGGCACGCCAATATTTACACCGATCATTCCTGCACTTGCTCGCTCCATAACTTCTTTGGCCGCACCACCGCTTTGAGTAAATACGGCGGCCGCATTTCCATATCCTGAACTGTTTTCAATTGCTATCGCTTCATCCAGATCTTTAGCCCGAATGATAGAAATCACCGGTCCAAAAACTTCTTCTTTTGCAATAGCCATATCGGATGTTACATAATCAACGACTGTTGGTCCTACATAGAAACCACCTTCTTTCCCTTTAACTATTGTATTTCTTCCGTCAACGAGAACTTTTGCTCCGGTAGCTTCGGCTTCGGCAATATATTTTTCAATTCGTTCTTTAGCTTCTTTACTAATTACGGAACCGAGGTTTTCACCGGGGACAATTTTTTTGGCTTCTGTAACCATCCGTGCAATGATGTGATCAACTTTATCAACACCAACCATTACGGCTGCTGCCATACAGCGTTGCCCTGCACAGCCCGACATAGATGCAATTACATTAGAAGCAGTCATTTCTTCATTTGCATCAGGCAGTACAATAAGGTGATTTTTTGCGCCACCCAAAGCTAGGCAACGTTTAAGATTTGAGGTTGCTCGTTTGTACACGATTTTGGCAACTTTTGTTGACCCGACAAATGAAACCGCTTTAATTTCGGGGTGATCACAAATAGCTTCTACAACTTCTTTTCCACCGTTTACGATATTAAATACTCCATCAGGCAATCCTGCCTCCTTCAACAATTCAGCAATTTTAACGGCGCTAACCGGTACAACTTCAGATGGTTTTAGGATCATGCAGTTACCAAGTACGATTGCATTTGGCACGGTCCAATGAGGAACCATATTTGGGAAATTAAAAGGAGCAATGGACGCAACAACACCCAAAGGTTTTCTATCAATACGAACTTCTACACCACGGCTTACTTCCTGAACCTCGTTAGCGATGATTTGCGGCATTGAGCAAGCAAATTCGGTGAGCTCTATACTTTTTTCGACCTCAGCTTTTGATTCACCCCAAGTTTTACCGTTTTCAGTATGGCAGATTTCAGTAAGTTCGTCCATGTGTTTTTCAAGAAGCTCACGATATTTGTAAAAAACCTGAACCCGTTCTTTGAGGGTTTTCCCCGACCACTCAGGAAAAGCTTTTCTTGCTGCCTGCACTGCTTCGTCTAACTCTTTCGTTGAAGAAAGGGGAACTGTTGAAATAATTTTTCCGTCAATAGGACTGATTACATCTAAACGGGCACTTCCGTTAGAAACAAACTTTCCGTTGATAAAATTTTGGGTAGTTTCGCTGATCTTTGTAGCCATAGCACTTCGTATTATGATATTTTTAATAGGGGAAAAGCATCAATTAAACAATAATTGAAAAGAAATAAAAAATTATTTTTAACTTCGATAATTGGAGAGGATAATTTCTTGAAAATTAGGCAAAAGTGTAGGATTAAAATAGGTAGTATCCCTAAAAATTTTACCTTGTCAAAAATATCACAAAAAGTTTTAAATGATGCTATAACGACCCCGTGCATAACGGGCATGGGGATTATGAATTAATAAACGGGATAAATTTCAAAACGAGCAACTTTGGAAACCAACGCCACGTCCCCAGTTGATGCGCCTTGTTAGCGTACCGATTCTTTATACACGAGACTTCTAAAGGCTAGGATTTCTGTTTTGTCGCTGAATGGCAAATATACTGAGTACTTTTGGCTTGTCTACGAAAAAAACAGAATACGGAAAGCGTGAGACCAAAGCTCTTCGAACCCTATCTTTGTAAATAATTTGAAATTGCTCAGGATTACGTTGAATCTCTGCCATCTTTGCATCTAAACAACGAGCGAATTCTTTTCCCAACCCCTGATATTGTTCTTCATACCACCCATAAGTTTTGTCAAAATCTCGTTGAGCTTGGGGAGTAATGATGAATGGTTTACCCACAACGACTTAAATATAGTTTTTCTTAAATTCGTCCCAAGACTCTCCTTTCTCCGTATCTTCATCAAGTGTTTCCAGTCGCTCATCCAAAATAGATTTATGGTGTTCTGGTAGCAGTACGCTCTCCGGCTCAGAGGCGATGGAATCCCATAGAGCCTCAACCAAAAGCAATTTCTCACTCTTATTTAGTTTCTCGATCTGTTTGGTCAGTGTATCTTCCATAATTAAGCGACTTGAGTTTTAATAGTTCAATTTCCTTAAAAATGGAAAAGAAAGCAATTTATCTGAGGAATTAGTTTTGAAGTTGTTAGGGATACCATTTAGCATGAGCAAAAGAAATGAGTTCAGCCTTTACTAATGATGAATCTGTAATCTCATCCAAAGCTTTATTCATTTAAGCTCGTTCCGAACGTCTCGTTCGGAATGCCTTCTTTGAGGCTCCGCCTCAATGGAAGCTGAGCTTCCAAATCAGCATCACGCAGCGGAGCTACGTGACGAGGATTTTTTTTTCTTCCTACGCTGAGGAAATTGTTAATAGAGCAAGTTTTAGTTCAGGAGTCTCTCTTCCTGACCTTAGGGAGAGAACAAGAGTGGGTTAGATAATTAAATTCAATTCCCATCATTATAAGCTCGAATCACATCAGTGTAATTCATATCAACGAGGAGGCTTCTGCTATCAAGTTCTTTCAAGAAACTTATGGGAATACCGGAACTGTATAAGCCAATGATTCCTGAATAAGAAAACGTATTTATAAATCCGGCTTCCTTTAATTGAAGAAGATACTCAGTAGCTACACCCGAGCTTTGCATTCCAATAATTGCGGAATAAGAGAAATCATCCAAAAATTCAGCAGAATTCATTTGATTCAGATAATCAACAGGCACGCCGCCATTATAAAGACCAATTAACGCTGAATAAGAAAAATTGTTCAGATATCCGGCTTCATCCATTTGCGTTAAATATTCCATGGGCACACCACCGTTATATAAACCTATAACTGCGGAATAAGAAAAATCGTCCAGAAATCCGGCAGAATCTAAGTTTTCCAGATACTCGAGCGGAACTCCGGAATTGTAGAGAGCTTGTATTCCCGAGGATGAAAAATATTCAGTGTAACCAGCCTCTGTAGTGGCTTGTAAATAGTCCAGATACGACCCGAGAACACCATCAGAAACTGAAACTCTGGGAGGAAGCGGAGCCGAGGGTACTATATTTTGCCCTTGAGATACTGTGTTGGTTTCATTTCCGCTATCGAAAGTGAAATTAGGAAGACCAAAAGTAAAGAGAAAAAAAAGAGCGGGCACTACAGCAAATAGAAGTATTGCAAGTAGATTTCTTTTAGTAGAAGAGGGAGGTTCTATGTATTCCTGCTGCTGATTTTCTGTATCAGCATTCGCCTTTTCATCTATATAAGAATCCAAGTCAAAGTCAGGATCATCCTGATTTCCTCTAAGTTCGTTTTTAAATCTTTGTGAACTCATAATCTTAAATATTAATTATTCTCGTCCTTATACAATTCAACGACATCAATGAAATTCAGATCATTATATAATCCTTTTTCCTTAAGACCATCTAAGAATTCAGTGGTTACACCTGCTTTATAATACTCAGTTACATAAACGAAGCTAAGATCGTCCAGATATCCTGCGGCATCTAACGTTTTTAGATAATCCATAGACACACCATTTTTGTAAAACTCGCTCAGCCCTACAAAATTTACCTTATCCAGAATGCCTGCTTCTTCATATTGACTGATATAACTCAACGGAATATCATTTTTGTAGAATTCTGAGATAGCAACGAAATTTAGATCATCCAAAAAGCCGGCATTGTCAACTTCTTGTATGTACGAAATTGGTACACCATCTGCATGTAATTGACGAGCCTGAAACGCACTTAATTTATTGTCTTCAAGCAAACCAAGAGCTTTTAATTCCACCAAATAATCTGTGACAGGGGGAAGATTAGCTGAACCTGAAAGACGAGCAAATTCTTGTTCTAAAGCTCTTTCCAAGTCTCTTGTTTCCGGAAGGTTAATATCCGGAATATTGATATCTGGAATATTAATTTCAATTCGATTCCCTGATTGATCGGTAGCCACAACGGTTGCTTTATTGGTACCAAAAATACTTCCATACGCTTGCTTTGGGCTCCAATCGTGGTACCACATAAATGCTGTAAATACCATAGCTAGTCCAAGTATGGCATTTTTCATGAATGAAGATTCATGTTCTTCTATTGGTTGCTGTATTTCTGCTTGTGGATGAGATTGTTCTTCTATGTAAGAATCGAGGTCGAAATCATCAGGATTGTTGGAATTTTTAAATCTGCCTTTCTGTGTCATGATGGTACAATTTTTTCACTAAGACGAAAAAGACAGCGCTATTGTTTCAAATCGGAAATATTCTCCAAAGAATTGTTAGATTGTTCGAAATAAGAAGTACTCCATTTGCTCCGAAGGAATGCCTTTGGAGCAAATGAAGATATTATCTCAAATTCACATTAATTTAACGACCAAGCCATGAAAAGAACAGTAATAACTTTTTTATTTTTAATGATGTGCTTTGCATCAGAAACAGTGCTGGCTCAATTACCGGTATCACTTTCATTGCCTCAGGTAAGTCCTAAAGAAACGAGAAGTATTACCATTGGATATACAACTATTAGCTTTGAATATAATTCGGTGGGAATAAAAGGGCGTGAAGTTTGGGGAGAATTAGTTCCTTATGGCGAAGTTTGGAGAACAGGAGCTAACAAAAATACTCTTTTTACAGTGACTGATGATGTACTGATAAACGAACAAGAATTGAAAGCAGGTTCGTATGGAATGCATACTATCCCCGGTGAAGAAGAATGGGTGATTATCTTTTCAAATTTCAGCGAAGCATGGGGAAGTTATTTTTATAATGAAAGTGAAGATGCGTTACGTGTAACTGTTACCCCGGAAGAAATGGATAGTAAATACGAATGGATGAAATTTTCTTTTAGTGATTACACAGCTACTTCGGTAGATATTTCGTTGAAATGGGCTCATTTAAAAGTTACGTTTAAAGTTGAAATACCAATGGAAATAACATTTGCTCATATTGAAAATCAATTCCGCACTCTTCCGGCATTTTCTTGGCAAGGATGGGTGCAGGGGGCTACTTATACTTTACAAAATGAATACAGAACTGATAAAGGTTTAGAATGGGCACAGGAAGCAGTTCGCATCGATAGAAGTGTGCAAACAGTCGGTTTACTAGGGAAATTACAGGTTATAAATGGGATGGAAGAGGAAGGCTTGAAAACAGCTAAAGAAATGAGCACAGAATGGGCTAAAGACTGGAGATCACATTATTCTGCTGCTGAAATTTATGAAACAGTCGAAGATTTTAATAAAGCAGAAGAAGCTTATAAGAAGGCTAAGGGTCTAGCAACTGATGATCGTACTAAACAAGTTTTGCAGAGAAGGATTGATTCTTTGAAAGAAAAGTAATCAAAGTTTAAAACCAATAACTTTTTTGTTAATGGTTATTAGTTAATTGATTTAGCTCAAAACTAATTGCTGGCTTCACCTTCATAAAGCAATTCTGCAAGTTCTACGATCTTAAGCTCGTTCCGAACGTCTCGTTCGGAATGCCTTGTTTGAGGCTTCGCCTCAATGGAAGCTGAGCTTCCAAATCAGCATCACGCAGCGGAGCTACGTGACGAGGAAAAGTTTCTGTTTCTACACCGAACGTAATGATTTGGTTATGTAATATGAAGCCTATATATATTGACTTTATGAGTTAATATTGGTTTCTTGAACCAAGAAACTAAGAAAAAATGGATGATAAAAAAGAAATTAGCTTCATAGAGGCATTGAAAATACTTACTCCAAGAGAAGTTGAAATATTGGAACTCATTGGGAAAGGGTATTCAAGTATTGAAATATCCGAAGAGCTTTTCTTGTCAACAAATACAATTTATAAACATGTAGAACGAATAAAAAAGAAGTTAAGTTTAAAAGGAAGTAAATGCATATTAAAGTGGTATTTAAAAAACTCATTACCCTAGGTGATACAATTTTTAAGCAAAATATTACTCAATTTTGAGCATTGTTTAACCCTAAAAATATATCGATGTTAGAGTTAGGTTGTCCGATATCTTAATGTGATTGGATTTTACCTAAATCATAACTTGTAAATTATTAGGTGTATTTTATGAAAAGATTTGCCATAAATATGTTTTCAATGATAGTAATTTTAAGCGGTAGCTTAATTCTGACTATACCAACCAACGGGCTTTTGGCTCAGAATTCTGATCAGATTCAAGAAGTGGAAACCCGGTGTGGTAGTTGTAGTACTACAGATCCGAACAAATGCTGTAGAACTAAGATGTTTAAGAGATGTGAGATCTACATTTGTAATTAACTCAATATGCTTTAATGAAGATTAAATCTCTTTTTCTATTATTCTTTCTTTTTTCGCTTCCAATTCAAAGTCAAGAGTCAAGCATTGAATTGATTGCAGAATCTGATAAATCTTTGCTTTCCCAAGTTGTAGACTTAGATATATCCAAGACAGGTGATCATGTTCAGTTATACACTATTGACGCATTTATCACATCAGTATTGGTTGCTCAATTAAAAGGAAGAAAATTAAAATTTAATAATCGCTTGGGCCGTGAAGGGTTAGGTCCGGGCGAATTTATTGAGATTACTAACATAGAAAAGCTTTCAAATGAAATTTTGTTAGTGTACGACAGAAATTTGGGTAGAATTTCCATTTTTAATGTAGAAAATGGAAAAGTTGTAAAGACTATAAAGTTAGATACTAAGGAAAAACTTGACTTCCCGATGAAGATTAGCTTAAGTGAAAAGAATAAACTTTTTTATTCGAGATCAGAAAGATTTTTTTCAGATAAGTACAGTCCTGACGATAAAAGAAATATAAACATACAATCATTCAATGAACACGGAGAGTTGGTTAAAGACTCTATTCTTATTAAACCTTCTGATAATGCTTATGTTTTCCAAAAAAATGGAAATATGTCTGTAAATCCTTCCCCAATTTGGGGTAAAAAAAGTCTGATTGAGTTTAAGAAAGATAAAATATTTTATTGTTGGACAGGTAAACCTACAATTGAAATGTACAATTTAGAAGGAAAACTTGTGAAAACTCTCTCATTTGATTTGCCTCATTTAAAGTTTTCAGACTCTGATAAAATGAGTGCTCTAAATTTTGAATCTATGATGATCGATATAAAAAAATCAGAGATTAAAAAATCTCTGTATGAAGTGTTGCCAGAGAACTGGCCTTGGATTCATGATTTTTTAATTGATGATAGGGGAAGAATTTGGATAGCGTTACCCAATCACTTTAATTCAACAAAAAGAAATTGGCAAGTATACAATAGTGAAGGAAGTTTCGAGAAAGAGCATGAGTTCCCCTTAAATTTTACTATACATCAAATCGAAGATGATATAGTTGTAGGAGAATTATTCGATTTTGACAAATTCGTTTCAACTGTAAGAGTTTATAAGGTATTCTAACATTACTTAGAAGAATGAAATTAAATATATCAAATTTATTCACTGCAATTTTAGTAATGTGTGCATTGCTGATTACAAGTCTAGTAATGATTCAGTTTTTTTCAAAGAAAGATTTTAATGATAGCATTGTTGATAGAGAAGTAGACTCATGGGAAGAAATTAGCACCCTTTCTTACCGCAAAGGGATAGCTAGCGCTCCGATACAGATAATTGAATTTTTTGATTATAGTTGTCCATATTGTAAAGAAGCAGATCCTATTTTAAATAAGATTGCTAAAAAGTATAAGGATCAAATATCAATAGTGTATAACCATTTTCCACAGGATGAGTTTTCCAGTACTTTCAAAGCAGCAGTAGCATCAGAATGTGCAGCAAAACAAGGAAAGTTTTTAGATTACCACAATTTACTCTTTGCTAATCAAGAACATTTAGAAGATTTATCATTTGACAATTTAGCAATTAAAGCTAAAATACAGGATATATCGCTATTCAAAGAATGTTGTGAATCAAATGAAGCCAAAAATATTGTACTGGAAAGTATGAGTATTGCAGATAATCTTGAAATTGGTGGTGTTCCAACTTTTTTGATCAATGATAAAATTGTTCCGGGAGTAAGATCTGAATCTGAATTTTCAAACCTAATTGAAGAACTACTAAAAAAAGAATAATTTTATTGAGATTAAATGTGTTTAGCAGTAGCCTTTCTTTAGTTATTATAATAAAACTCTTTTTTTACTTCTTAGCTTCACCTTCATAAAGCAATTCTGCAAGTTTTACGATCTTAATGAACTCAGTGCGATATCCATGTTCATCAACTCCTTTTGATGATCTTGCTAACCGCTCAGCCAAACTAAAAGAGCTGTTTCCTTTGAATTTGGAATCCCTCAAAACCATTCCAAATGAAGCCACGGAAGCAGCAAAACTTAGATTTTCAGAAAGTTCCCTATTGGTTGATTTTTGAACAATTTGAGAAAGTAGAATACTTTTGTTTCCATTAGGTTTTTTATAGCGCAGTTTAACGGTCATTAATTCATCGCCGAAGCCATTTATGGGAGTAGTAGGCGTTTGATATTTCAATGGATCGATATCGCTCAATGAAGTATCAATATCTACACCATGAGGGATTACTTCATATAAAGCAGTAACAGTATGACCCGAACCTAATTCACCGGCATCTTTTTTGTCATCGTTAAAATCCTCATCAGCAAGCAAACGATTCTCATAACCTATTAAGCGGTATGCTTTTACGTTTTCAGGATTAAATTCAATCTGGATCTTCACATCTTTAGCAATGGTATGTAAAGTTCCGCCCATTTCAGAGACCAGCACTTTCTTAGCTTCCAACAGATTATCTATGTAATAGTAATTTCCGTTTCCATTGTCTGCGATCTGTTCCATTTTAGAGTCTTTTAGATTACCGGATCCGAACCCAAGTACTGAAAGAAATATGCCTTCATCTCTCTTTTCCTCAATTAATTTTACCAACTCACTATTACTTGAAACACCAACATTGAAATCGCCGTCTGTAGCTAAGATCACCCGGTTATTTCCGTCTTCTTTGAAATGTTCTTTGGCTACTTGATATGCTTGCTTGATACCTGCTGCTCCGGCCGTTGAGCCGCCTGCATTCAGTTTATCAAGTGCTTCTAAAATAGCTTCTTTATCAGCTCCTGAAGTGGGCGGAAGAACAAGTCCGCTATTACCTGCATAAACCACAATCGAAACATAGTCTTCTTCTCTAAGTTGATTCGTCAACAACTTAAATCCCTTTTTGAGCAATGGTAGTTTGTTGTGGGAATTCATTGATCCTGAAACATCCAGTAGAAAAACTAAATTACTTGGTGGCAGATTTTCGGCTTCAATCTTCTCTCCCTGAATTCCAATTTGCACCAATTGATGGTTTGGGTTCCATGGCGCAGGTGCAACTTCAGTATTCACAGAGAAGGGATGCTCACCGGTTGGTTTTTCATACTCATAGCTGAAATAATTGATCATTTCTTCAATACGAACTGCGTTTTTTACGGGTAGTCTGCCATCCATAATCATTCGTCTAACATTTGAGTAAGAAGCTCCATCCACATCAATAGAAAAAGTAGAAAGAGGAGTTTTTGAAGCCCACTTGAAGGTGTTCTCAGATATTTCGGCATATTCTTCGGTGTTATATTGCGGGGGTAAAGGAGGAGAATTTAGTGGTTGAATACTCATTTTTGAGGCCCCTTGTAAAGGTGGAGCTTCTATGCGGAGTACAGGAATATAATCTAGCACTTCATCTTCTTCGTTTTCATTAGGTTGCTGCTGTAGAGGTGCCAATTTTAGAATCAGATTTTGAATCCCTTCTTTCGGAACGCTTACTTTTTTTGATAACTGCTTAAATCCGACGTATTTGACATCAAAAGTGTATGTTGCTGTTTCTATGAAGAATTCAAAATCACCGTTTGCATCACTTGTTGCGTGTTGCTTAGTCTCTTTGATATGAATAATTGCCCCAACTAAGGCTTGTTGGGTGTCTGCATCGATGATTTTTCCTTGAACTTGTACTTTATCGCCTAAAAATAAAGGCACTTGTAATTGCATTGCTTCCGGCAGGATGAGGAGCAATAGACTTGCGATGAATGTCTTCATAGTAATTCCCTTGTTTTTTTTGAAGATTGCCATGCAAGCTAACTCAATAGAACGCTGAATTAAATCACATAAGGATGTTAGAGAAAAGAATATCGAACAGAACAATATTGAATCATGAATTTTGAATATCGAAGCACGTTTAGTGATCAATATCCGACAGGAGAACGTTCAATATCCATTAATCTTGAATAAGGAGAAGGTTGAGAACTATTCACTGACTAAGTCTTTTTAGATTTATGTTCTACAGGTTGATTTGGAGAATAAGCTAGCGTGGGCTTCAGCCCTGCGAGATTATGAATGAAGGAGGATGAATTTTGAATAGCGAAGTACGTTCGATAACCAACATCCAAGAAAAGAATATTCGATGTCCATTGGACATATAATGTGTGCAGAAGGGTAGATTAGAAATCGGAGCTTTGATAGTGATTTTAGATGTCTCACATCCGTTCTTCCGAAGCAATACCTATGGTAGACACGACAAAATTTTATGATTGAATATTCAATTATCCCATGGTAGATTATCCAGGTCTACATTTCCGCCGGTGATGATGATGCCAACTTTTTTCCCTTTAAATCGTTCAGGATTATTAAAAAGAGCTGCTACAGGAACGGCACAAGATGGTTCTATGATCATGTTCATTCTTTCCCAAATAAAGCGCATAGCAGAAATAATAGATTCTTCATCAACCGTGAGAATATCATCAACATGTTTTTTGATAATTTGGAAAGGCAGTACTCCTAAAGAAGTTCGTAATCCATCAGCAATAGTATTTGTGTTGTAAGCAGGAAGCAACTTTCCTTCTTTGAAAGATCTGTATGCATCATCTACTTCTTTAGGTTCTGTTCCAATTACTTCGATGTTAGAATTCAAAGATTTTACTGCAAGTGCAGTTCCGCTTAACAACCCACCACCGCCGATTGGAGCCATTATTACATCCAAATCAGGACACTCTTCTATAAACTCAATAGCAGCAGTTCCTTGCCCTGCTACAATTCTGGAATCGTTATAAGGGTGAATAGTAGCCGCTCCGGTTTGTTCTACAACTTTCTGTAAGGTACTTTCTCTTGCATCTAAACTGGCTTCGCAAAAAGTAATTTCTGCGCCATAATTCCTAACGGCTTCTACTTTTACTTTGGGAGCATTTTCAGGCATAACCACGTATGCTTTTATACCACGAATTTTAGCTGCTAAAGCCAGCGCTTGAGCATGATTTCCTGACGAATGTGTAGCCACTCCTTGTGCAGCATCAGAAGCTGAAAGCGTTAAAACAGCATTGCAAGCACCACGAAATTTAAAAGCACCTACCTTTTGGAAATTCTCACATTTAAAAAAAACGGAAGCTCCGGTGCGTGTATCAACCTTGGCACTAGAAAGAACGGGAGTACGATGACTGTATGGTTTAATTACTTCGTGAGCTACTTTAATGTCTGAGATTGTAGGAATAGAAAGTGTATCGATCATTGAGTATCAAATAGTTTAGCCAAAATAAGGAGAATACATTTTTAAAACAGTGCTTAATTGGAAAAACTCTGGTGTAAAAAGAGGAAAAGAACACTACCAATTTAGTATCAAAAAGTTCTATGTTAGTTTAACATTAAAAATTGAGGGTTTTTATTTGATAGTTAGATTGATCAGGACTACCAGTCTTTTCCTTTTATTCACTACAGTTGCATTAGCTCAAGATAGAATTACAATTACAAAATTGAGCTCTCCGATCGTTTTAGATGGTATTCTTGACGAGGTGGCCTGGGCTGAAATCGATGCACTGCCAATGGTTCAATATGAACCAACTTTTCAAGGGGAAATGCATGAGCAAACACGAATACGAGTCGCCTATGACGAGAACTTCATCTACATATCTGGTGAAATGTATACCAAAGATGCTAAGACAATAGCAGTCAATTCTTTGTATAGAGACAGATATAGTAATGATGACGTATTTGCAATCATTATTGATGGGTTTAATGATGATCAGAATGCTACGTGGTTCTTTACAAATCCGGCCGGAGTACGTTTCGATGTCGCTCTTTCAAACGATGCCGATTTCAGTGGTGGCAGAAATTCATTCAATTCTAGTTATAACACATTTTGGGATGTAGCTACCAAACAAACCGATGAAGGTTGGTTTGCAGAAATGAGGATACCTTTTTCAAGTATTGGAATTATAGTAGAAGGGGAAACTGCTGAGATAGGATTTATAACTTACAGATGGATCTCAAATATCAATGAACGGCATATATTTCCGGCTATTCCACCAAATTGGAATCTTGGGAATGCAAAACCTTCACAAGCTTATGATGTAAAGCTCGAAGGTGTGAAGGCTAAAAACCCGATCTATTTTACACCATACGGATTAGGAGGATATTCTTCGCTTTCAGGGCTCAATACTGATTCAACAGCGTATATTTATGATAATGATCCTAAGGTTGAATTAGGTTTTGATGTCAAATATAATGTGACAAATAATCTGACATTAGACGTAACTGTTAACACTGATTTTGCTCAGGTTGAAGCTGATGATCAACAGCTTAATTTATCTCGATTTTCACTTTTCTTTCCCGAAAAGAGACAGTTTTTCCAACAACGATCTTCTCAATTTGATTTTAATTTTGGTGGGGATCGAGCATTTTATAGTCGTAGAATTGGTCTTGATGGGAGTGGAAATCCGGTAAGAATTCTTGGTGGAGCAAGGCTAACGGGTAGAGTAAATAAATTAGATATAGGTTTCCTAAACCTTCAAACCGGTGAAAATGGAAATCTTCCCTCAGAGAATTTTGGAGTATTAAGGCTTAAGAACGAAGTGTTTAATCAACGATCTTTTGTAGGAGGAATTCTAACCAGCAGACTTTCCGGTGATGGTGGCTCAAATATCGTTTATGGTTTAGATGCAGATGTGAATATAGCCGGTGAGAATTTTGTGGAAGTTAGAGCTAGTCAATCTCAGGATGACTCAGCACCACAAAATCTGAAAGAAACAGAAGCATATAGATTTGCCGTGAGAAACTCTTCCAGTGCGGGGTTTAATTATCAGATGGTCTTTAACAGGATAGGGGAGAATTACAATCCCGGAATAGGTTTTGTAAGAATTCCAGGTACAACAGATAATCAATTTGCTATAGGTTACGGTACGCTAGCTTCAGAGGAATCTGTGTTTCAACGAACTAATATTGAGATCAGCCTTTTCAGTAGAAATTACAATGATGAGTATAAATTTCCGGATTATGATAGTGGGCTTCAGGTTAAAACAGCAGGATTAGGTTGGAGTGGAAGGTTCAAACAATATGGGAACCTAAGTTTAAATTTAAATATCGGTAAAGAAGTAATTAGAAATAGTGATCAATTCAATCTTCCAGGAAGAATTTTTATACCTGCCGGTACGTATTCAACTAAACAAATAAGTATCAATTACGGACTTTCAGAATCTTGGAAAGTAGCAGGAAATATTCAAGCAAATGTAGGGCAGCTTTATGATGGCGATTTTTACTCATTTACAATAAACCCACGGTTATTTGCATCAAAGAATCTGGAAATAGGAGGAAGTTATAATATCACTCACCTTAATTTTCCTGATCGTCCACAACGTACTAATACGGTGTTTACTACACATTTAGGGCAGTTTAGAGGCCAGTATGCCTTTAACAAAAAGGCTTCATTAAATATGTTCTTGCAGTATAGTAATGTGAGTGAATTGGTGGGAGCAAACGTGCGGTTCAGATACAATTATAGCGAGGGGAGAGATTTCTGGGTTGTATTGAATGAACAATCTTATGCGGATAGAAATCCATTAGAACCAAATCTACCTCGACTCCCATATCTTCAAAGCAGATCTATTCTACTGAAATACACCCATACATTCATATACTAGAGTAGTGCCAGTCATGAATTGTCGTAGCCCTGTCAACCTGAGTTCGAAAAGCTGTGTCAAATTTATTGGAAGGAGGAACAGATTGATGAATTTAATGCTTGGCTAAAAGTGAGAAATTTAATTCCGCTTGAATCAAACTGCAAGATTGATCGAGGCGTAAGAAATGAAAACGTCCATAAGTCAGACAAGGGGTTGCAACCCCTTGTCTGGCTTGAGAAGGTGGCGTTATTTTTAGCCTAAGTTAGAAGCTGACGAGGGCATTACTTTGTGGAAACTCAGGGTGTTAGGTTTTTAGGCAATTGAAACTTTTTGTAAGCCATTTAGTTTTAAACCGGACAGGTCTTTTACTACCTCTGAATAGTGACTTCACACTTAGAAATCTATCGAATGGTGTTTCGTATTCCTGAAAGCAAGCCTTGCCACCAGTAGCCAAATACTCCTTTTCTTTGATCCCAATCATAATCAATTTCTTCAGATTCTATTTCACCGGTATTATCTGAGTTGATGCCTATTGTATTTGCAAGAAATGATTTAAATTTCGTGCCAAGATTTTTATCATTCGGATCATCACTTTTCAGAAAGGTGAGCGCCAAGTCTTCATAATCCAACCAAAGCAACCCTTTTGCTTTTCTATCATCAACGGTGAAATCAAACTTCATGGAGTTTATAACACCACTTTTAGTTTCTACATACGCTAAGTGCAATAATGTGCTATTTACAGTAGAAGTTTCTAAGCGCCCTAAATTGCCCCAAACACGATGACTTTCGTTGGTGTTAAACAAAGGATAATCAACATTAAGATTTAGCGTTGTTGTGTTCATAAATTTAGTGGAAACTCTCATTTTTAAAGTCTCATCAGTGAATTGAGGATATCCCGGTGTGTTTAAATCATAGATAGCTCCGGTGATATTTTTAAAGAATACACTTCCGGGTTCTTTTGCATCAGCTTTGTGTTCTATGTAAGAAACATCGAAATCTTTGATTAGAATGGAGTCTATACCAATTTGTACAGAAGATTTTCGAATTTCTTCAGCCATAAGCGCTCTGTACCCTATTGCCGACCGTGAAGCAATTGTTTTGTTTTTGAAAACCTCCAAATTTCCCTGATCTATCTTTAGCTTGCCGATCTGAATTCTAGGGATATAAAGGGAATCCAGAATTAAATCCTCCAACTCAAGAGAACCGATATTCATTTCTATCCGATCGGTTGAATATCCTTTAATTCTGGAGAATTCATATTTTGGAAGAACAGGAATTAACGCCAGATTTTTTAATTGCGCACTTTTCTTAACTCTATCGAAAGAAAATTCTCCCACTTCAAAACGGTACAGTTTTTCATCAAGGCGCCATGTTATTTTTTTCCCGGTAAGTACCAATTCTTTTAAAAAGGGAAGTCTGGAGCCATCCAAAACCTGAGCTATATCAACTTCGGTAGCCATCAAATTAAATTCTTCAAGCATAACCTCAGTTCTTCCGGAAGGCTCAACCAGACGTGCTTTTCCATTTCTGATGATAAAATTAAACTTAGAGAGAGCAAGATTTGTTTTTGTTGCGTCTATAGAATTACTTTCTTCAAAAGTATCACTTTTCAAAGGGCGGGAGTAAATTTCAATAAAGGGATGTTCGATTATAACACTTTCAAAACTGGCAAACTGATTGAAGATGAGCGTCCACCATTTAATGCCGTTGATCTCAATGAAACTGGCACTAATTGATTTTATAGGCTCAAGTTCATTAGTAGGTGTTACTGTAAGAGAATCAGCAGAAACTGTTCGATTCCAAAATGAGATATTCAATTTTTCAAGCGTAACAGAATAAGAGCTATCAGATTGAATTAAAACCTGGTTTTCTAATGCTTCCTTCAGTTCATCCTCATATATGTTTGGGAAGAAAATTCCGGTCGCTATAATTGCAACGAGCACAAATACTAAAGTCCCAAAGATCCATTTTTTCATGTACACCTATATTGATTTCATAAAATGAGCAAAGTTTTAATAGAATAAAAGTGAGATTTAACTCTATTTTACGGAGAAATTTTGTAGTCTCATCAAAACTAAACTAACTACGATATGAAGAATCTTTCAGCTCTACTTTTGTTACTCTTATTTACTATTTCTTCGAATGCACAAATTCAGAATGCAATTGAAAGATTTAAATTTGATCCGTCAATCAGCTATAACAGTTCCATTCCTTCACCCGCAGAATTTTTAGGATACGAACTAGGTGAACAATATACTTTTCACTATCAGGTAATGGCGTATTTTGAAAAGCTGGACGAGCTTTCTGATAAGATCACTTTTCATGAATATGCCAGAACCTATGAAAACCGTTCGGTGAATTATGCTCTTATAAGTTCTGCTGAAAATCACGCCAATTTAGATCAAATCAGAAGTCAGAATTTGAAGATTGCCAATAACCCTTCCTCAGTTCAGATTTCTGATGAACCCGTTGTAGTTTGGATGAGCTATAATGTACATGGGAATGAACCATCCAGCAGTGAAGCGGCTATGCAGACTGCTTACCGTTTGGTTGCATCAACCGATGCAGAAACCAAAAAATGGCTGGATAATTCAGTAGTAGTTATTGATCCGATGATAAATCCTGACGGAAGAGACCGATACATTTATTGGTACAAGTCCAGTCAGGCAAATGTGTTGAATGTTAACGCTTCCGATTTGGAACACGACGAGATCTGGCCGGGTGGAAGAACCAATCACTATTGGTTTGATTTGAATAGAGATTGGACGTGGCTAGTTCATCCTGAATCAAGAGGAAGAATAAATGTGTATCAGCGGTGGATGCCGCAAGTTCATATTGATTTCCATGAGCAGGGTTTCAATAACAACTATTTCACTATGCCGGGAACAACTCCCCGAAATCATGAACTACCGGCAGATTACGAAAAATGGGCAGATGTTTTTGGTCGTGGAGCGATTGAAGAATTTGATAAAGCTCGGGTAAATTTTGAGACCAGAGAACGGTTCGATTTCTTTTATCCCGGATACGGATCTTCTTACCCAAGCATTATGGGCGGAATTGGAATGCTGGCCGAGCAGGGCGGACATAGTCGTGGAGGAAGAGCTGTTGAGACCAATGACGGATATGTACTTACTCTTCGTCAACGTGTTTTTGATCATTATAAAAATGGAATTTCCATCGTTAAAACTTCCGTGGAAAATAGAGAAGCACTGGTTAAGTACTTTCAGGATGCTCGTTCTCAGAAAACTCAAAAAGGAGATACCAAAACGTACATTCTGCCAAATAATTCCAACGACTATACGTATGATGTTGTGAATTTGATGCTGAAGCAGGGCGTAAAAATTGAGCAAGCAAACAGCGATTTTAATATCAGGAACTCTTTTAGTTATTGGGATGGAAAATCTTCTTCAAGAAATTTTAAAGCGGGTGATTTTATTATTAAAACCAATCAGCCTGCTCATCTTTTCATTAACACGTTGATGAGAAGACAATTAGAGATCAAAGATTCTGTGATGTACGATATGAGTACTTGGTCAGCTCCGTTGGCTTATAATCTGGATGCAGCATGGACTACTTCTGATGTGAAAGTAAATGCTTCGCTGGTTGATGAAATGGTGGTTCATCCAAATGGACTTTCAAATGGGAATGCTCAGTATGCTTATGTAGTGGATTGGAATCAACGAAATGCTCCCAAAGCGTTGGCTCATTTATGGAAACACGGATATAAAGTTCGCTCAGCAGAAAAAGGATTTACGAAAGACGGAGTGAGTTATTCAAGAGGAAGCCTTGTTGTTTTGCTTGGTCGAAATCAACATAAAGTAAAAACCATTCATCAGGATATGAAAACCGTTGCGGACTATGCGGATGTGAAAGTAGCCGGGTTTAACACCGGAAGAATGGATGCCGGTAGCGATTTGGGTTCACCGAGTATGAGACCGATTAAAGAACCAAGAGTTGGTTTAATGATGGATTCGGGGTTTAATTCTTATACCGCAGGACAAATTTGGTTCTTGTTCGATCAATGGACAGAATTTGGCATCGACAGAATCCGATCAGGAAGTGTTGATGGGATTGATCTGACGGAATATGATGTACTCATTTTACCGGGCGGATTTGGACTAAATGGAACGTTCGATGAAAACGTCAGAGAGGAATTAAAAAATTGGGTGCGAAATGGAGGAACATTAGTTGCTACCGAAGGCGCAACGGAATGGCTTACCAAAGAGCAATCAGGAATAACGTCTGCGGAATTGTTTGACGAGGATAAAGACGAAGATGAAGACAAAGACAAAATTGATCCTGCTGCATATACAAAATATAAAGATCAGGAAGATTCCAGTGGCTTGAAGAGAATTCCCGGTTCGGCATTTAAAGCGATGATTGATAATTCTCATCCATTAGCATTTGGGATGAAAGATAAATTGTATTCTTTGAAGTTTAGTACAAACGCTTTAAAACCAGATCCTGCATTTAGCACCGTTGGTTATTATGTGAAAGATGCAGAGGAAGTGTTAGCTTCCGGTTACGCTTCGGAAGAGAATAAAGAAAAAGCAGCAGGGATGGCGTTCGCCTCTGTTCACGCAATGGGAAGAGGAAACGTGGTTTTCTTAATGGACAACACTCAATACAGAATGTTTTGGGTTGGTCCTGCAAGAATGATGCAAAATGCGGTTATGTTGATGCCGGGGTTTTAAATACATTAATTATTTGAAGGTTTTAGTTTTTAAAAAACCTAGGTCATCCCTGTAGAAGTTAGGTAATTCGTTGACAGTTTTAATTCCAGTTAAAGGAATAGGGTCATCCCGAATTTATTTCTCCAAAGGAGTCTTATGGACGGGATCTTACATGAGGGCTAGATATTTATATCTATAAACTAAAGCGGTCGGGAAAGCTTTTGTTAACAGCTTGTAGTTTACCGGAATTCTGTCTTCTTTTGTACCGACAAAAGAAGCAAAAGCTCCCGGCGGAGTTTTCCTTCCGCGCCAGGCATCAGCGAAGTGAGGAACATAACCAAATGCTTCGTGCCTTAGCTGGTTTTGTTCTGCTCACTTCTACCATTGATGCCCGGCTATTGCTCCATGAACTCCATGCCGAAGATTTATTTATAGACCGGGATAAATATCACTTACAAACCGAAACAATGTAAGTTTTCAGTTTCAAAAGGGATGTTTTGTAAATTATTCTACTATATCTATAAATACCGAAATTAATATCGGTTTCACTTTGGAAAGGTGTTAGTAACGTCAGTTCCCACAAAGTGATGCCCTCGGCAGATATAAGACATTCTATTATTGTGGATGGTGTTTTTCTAAAATGCTTCCAATTACTCGGCCTTTGAACGGTGGTCGGAGAAAGCCCGCCTACACTAACTGTTTCGGCGAACAGGTGAGCGAACAAGTTTGCGTGTCCGAATGGACGAATAAATCTCTACAGGCCTGCCTGCGCGTAGCTTCGGCGAAGGCAGGCTCGATTCAGAAAACTGTGAAGGAAGAACGAAGACCATGAGATTTATTCAGCAACATTGTGCTTCACGCCGACCAGTGTTCATAGCCGGGAGTTTCCCGCCAATTGGCGGATTGCCAAAGGCGTTGTTACTGGAGCCTGTGCTGAGGAAGCTCAGTATCGGTACAAAAGTAAGGCAAAGCAGCTATCGAGCGAAGAACATGGAATAGATTTGTGTTTTCTGTACGCTTTCGGAACTGAGATACAAAATAAGCGTTTCTTAGTTGCCTATGAACCTTTTCTTAGACCGAACTCAGGTTGTTAGTAGTTAAACAGCAAAGTCGAGTTTCATAGGAAGAATTTTCCATAGTTCGCAAGCAAGGGATTTATCCCGCAGCTATGCTGATATATTTTAACTGGTTTTAAAAATCTACCGCAATCGCATAGATACTAAATAACACTTATCCGAACCTTCTTCGTTTTAAGTTTTTTGTTATCGATCAGTTTTAGAACCTGATCGACTTTATCTGCTTTTACAGCGGCGAAAGCAGCTTCCTGTTTAAGCTCAATATCACCTAATTCTCCTTTTTTAAGCTTTCCTTCTTTAAAGAAAAAACCGGCAATGTCTCCTTTAGAGATTTTGTCCCTGCGTCCGCCTGAAATGTACAAGGTCTTCCATTCAGTGTTTGTAAGGGAATGACTCTTGGATAAATTTTCTTCTCCATTAGCATTAATAAAGGAGGGAAGCGGTTCTTCAGTCCACTTAAGCACATAAGCAATGCCATTGCTATGCATACGAGCCGTTCGGCCATTTCTGTGAGTGAATTCTTCAGCTTTAAGCGGAAGGTGATAATGAATGATGAAATCCATTTCCGGTACATCAATCCCGCGAGCTGCTAAATCAGTAGCAATCAATAAACGATGGGTTCCATTTCTGAATTTGATCAATGCATTTTCGCGATCAATTTGTTCGAGTCCGCCGTAAAAACAACCATGGGGAATTTTATGATGATTCAAAAAGTCGCTGACTCTTTGAATAGAATCTTTAAAATTACAGAAAATCAATCCTTGTTTATCGCCGATATGGTTCAGCAAATTAACCAAAGTTTCAAGTTTATCTTTGGAGGGGGATTCGACTGTTTTTATGGTTAATTCAGAACGGCCGGTATCTAAGAAATTGATCGTTTTTTCATCCTTCAATCCTACAAATTCAGGTATTTCAATTCCTTTGGTTGCGGATGTAAGTATTTTCTTCTTAAGACCGGGTAAAGACTCAATGATTTCAGTCATATCCTCTTCAAATCCGATTTCTAAGGACTTGTCGAACTCATCTAGTACCAACGACCTGATATCACCAACTTCAAAGGTTTCACGGCGCAAATGATCGGCTATCCTTCCGGGAGTTCCAATCACAATAGCAGGAGGAGTTTCTAATTCTGTTTTGTCTTTAGAAAAAGATTGTCCGCCATAAAAAGCATTGATTTTATAGCCTGTTCCCATTTCCCGAGCCACTTGTTCTATTTGAATGGCAAGTTCACGAGAGGGAACTAATATCAAAGATTGAATTTCTTCACAATCCTCATCGAGTTCTTCGATAATAGGTAGTAAAAATGCGAGTGTTTTCCCTGTTCCTGTAGGAGAAAGTAGAACTACATTTGAATTAGAATGAATAGCGAATTTTGCCTCTTCCTGCATGTTATTGAGTTCTTCAATACCCAATTTATCCAGAATAGCACGTTGATTTTTGATAGTGTTTGACATGCCAACAAACTACGGGTTTTTACGCACAGGAAATGGAATTAATGAGAGATTTATGCACTTGTTCTAAAAAATCTAAACATGCTTTTTTGCTTCCAAGTTGTCATCTCCACGAAGGTGGGGATCGGGATTTATTGAAGAGTCTCTGAAAGCTAATCTAGATTCCCACCTTCGTGGGAATGACGATAGAAAAAGAATCCGTGTTCATCAAGAAATCCTTAAAATCTGCGGTTCTAAAATTGATATGTGGAAAAATCTAAGCATGGGTTTGAATCACGGATTTTAAGGATTAAGGAATTTCACGGATGTGAAAGGCGAGTTAATTTGAATCCGTGTTAATCCGGTAATCCGGTTAATCGGTGGTTCAAACTGTATTTGGCGGAGGAAGTGGAGCATTAATCAGTCAATTTTTGAAATTCTATTTCATGGGCAGTGAAATACTCTTCCAATAGGTTGAGATTTGCATGTGCTTTTGTACGAGCTTCTTCTATTCCAAACTGCTGTATACCCCAATTGTATTCCATATTCCTCACGATTCCCCAAAACTCTTTCTCTTTGGTAATGGCTCTAAATACCTGAGTTTCTGAGATGGGTAGTTCAAACTTGAATGCTTCTGATATTGGAAATCCGTAAGGAATCAAAAAATCACGAAAGAGATTTAAACTGTAGGTAGATAAAAACTCAGAATTGGTATTGTTAATTGAGTTTTGCCCAAACGTAGTGTAGTAATCAGAAATAGTAGCAACTAAATTCGAAGAAATTAACCCTGTATTAGGGTTGGAATTCAATTTAGTGTAACCAAATTGAACAGGGTTAAAAGAAGCAACTCTGTGTAAATTTGAAATTCTCAATGCCAGAGAGTCGCCACTTAAAGCAGTATGCCTTTCTTGTAGGATATGAATATTATCTATAAAATTTTCGTAAAAAACCGTTCTTCTTTGCAGTTCTTTGAGATCACTATTTAAATCATTATAAACTTCGATTAAAATAGCATTTAATTCGAGCTGAGCTTTCTGCTGCTCATTCCAATTATTGATCTGAAGTGCAATTAATATCCCGATTACAACAAGAAGTATTTCACCCAAAGCATAGAGTAAATACTTGCTGAATTTATTCTCAGAAAGGAGAACCTGACGTACCGACCGAAAAAACTTAAACATACCCAAATCCCATAGTTATAAACACGGGAAATTGGCTAAAACAGAGCTTATTTCAAAATTCTAAAAATTTAAACTACGAAACTACTCATGTTCGCTCTTTATCTCATCTAAACGTTTTCTGTTTTTTCACTTTCGGAAGTAGAGAATAAAGAACATATAAATTCCCGTTATCCAAAGAATAGTAAGGATGATTTCGGAGGGGAGAAAGAACCAGAGCTTGGCTGAATCATGAAACTAGTGTAGCGTCATCCATGAATTGTCCTAGACCTGTCAGATTTTCAGGGCTATTGTACCTTTTCGGAAACTATTTAGTTTAAAATCTGACAGGTGTTTTACGACATCTGAACATTGACATAACACTAGGAACCATCATGAAGTGCTTCAATAATTCCTGATCTTCTAAACTCAACTTGTAAAACATCTTCTCATGTAGCCAGAATTCCTAATAAAAAGTAAGAAAACCTTGATTTAAAAGTCAGCCGTTAACGATAAAATATAATTCCTGCCCGGACCTGATAATCCGGAACTGTAAGGTCGGTATCTTTGATCCGTTATATTTTCAAGGCCAGCCTGAACTGAAAACATTTGCGTAAGCTGATAATTTGCTTTGAAATTAAGCGTGTACCATGCCGGTGCGTAAGGGTTTCCATTTTCATCAGCCGCATAGATTTCTGTTTTACCTTGTTCTTCTACAGAAAGATCTTCGGAGGCTTTTTCGCCTTGGTAATTAGCGTACAACTCCAGATCAATTTCAGAAGCATCATAAGATAATCTTGCAACGCCAAACCATGGAGCTGCATGTCTTGGGGAACTGGTTGAACCATCGTCTAGTTCTTCTTCGCCTTTTTGCAGATTTAGCTTGGATGAAAATCCAAATCCGGATGAAAGTTTGCCTTCAATACCAATTTGAATTCCGTAAACAGTAGCTACAGCAGCATTTTGTATAGCTTGTATCTGGCTCAAAGCGCCATCATACCTAATGCTGTCTTGTCCATTAAGAGTAAAATCTCTTCGAACCAAAGCATTGTCCAGAATAGTATAATATCCTGTTGCATCAACTTTGAACATTTCGTTAAAGACTTTAGCAATTCCTAAATCTGCGTTATAAGCATATTCTGGTTTAAGATCGGGATTAGGAATTACCACTGAACCAGGCTCAGAATCAAATACTTTACCGGCATCATCTACATTTGGAGCCCGAAAAGCGGTAGCTAAATTTGCGCTGATTGTTAGATCTGTTTGTGGATGAAAAACGAGTCCTAAACTACCGGTAAGTGCTCCGTTATTTATATTAGCAGAAGAAAAAGGGAAAGGATAAAATGTATCATCAAAAGTAGCATCCAGTATAATCTGATTGTATCTAAATCCTCCTTGAATCAATAAATGATCAGAAAATTTATACTGATTGTTTACATATCCGGCAATAGATTGCCATGTAGATTCAGGATATCGAGAAGGTCCTTCAGTTCTGGAACCGGTAGCAATATTCTCATCGATTCCTGTTGAAGTAACATCATTCAAAACATACTCAAAACCGTAAAAAAGTTTATTTTTTAAGTTAGTAGATTTAACGAAGTCAATATTTGCAGAATAAGCTTCTACTCCTTCGGTACGAATATTTCTGATGTCACTATTTAGAGAACGATCAATCCGACTTTCTTCAAATGATTGCTGAGCTAGCCGAACCGTCAATTGATCATAAAGCGTGGTATTCCCTGCATTTTCGATACTCAGGTTGTTCATTATCCACTTTTGTGGGCCGTATTTCCATTCCGCATATTGTGGAGATCCGTTTCTTGTACGATTAAGTCTGTCATACCTTCCATATTCTGAAGTTTCTGAAAAATGAAACCCATACTGAAAATCCCAATTTAGATTTGGTTTAAAACGCAGTTTTTGCATCATATTTATTTGCGAATAACCGGAAGGACGTTGAACCAATGGATCCTTGCTGTTGATGACTACATCCATATTATTCTGCCTTTGAATGTAATATGGCTTTATATAATCATCAGGTCCATTACTACCCATTTTCAGATCGTCATAGTTATAGGTACTAAAACTTGATACAGAAGCCCATTTTTTCCAGCCCAGATTTATATCAAAGTGTGAGGTTTTTTCCTTATTTGCTGATGAAAACCTTGTTGCTGCTTTTCCGGTCACAAGAAGCGTATCTGTTAATGAGAGTTGGGGAGTTAATGTTTGAAAACTCATTACTCCACCAATAGCATCACTTCCATACAATACCGAACCCGGACCGAATAAAACCTCGGTTTTTTCAATAGCAAAGGGATCCAAAGAAATTATATTTTGAATATTTCCGCCCCTGAATATTGCCGTATTCATGCGCACTCCATCCACAGAATAAAGCAAACGGTTAGTGGCAAAACCACGAATCATAGGACTTCCGCCACCTTGCTGACTTTTTTGAATGAATACCTGACCTGTAATACTAAGAAGGTCTGCAGCTGTTTGGGGATTTTCAAGAGTTACCTGTTGTGGAATAATGGTTTGTATTTTGGAAGGAACATCCCCGGAAGATTGCAGCCACCTTGTTCCTGAAATTACTAATTCATCTAAGTTAACAGATGATGGAGCTAAGCTAATTTGAAATTCAGTTTCTTCAAGCTCTGAATAAGTTGTCATTTTAGTCTTATACCCAATATGCCGGACATAAATGAGCTCATTTTTTTTGAAAGCAGAAATATCTGCTTGCCCATTTACATTAGTGGTGGCGTAAATGTTTGGGTTTTCACTGTATAAATTAACTTGTTTTAAAGGTTCGCCCGAAACCTCATCTGTTACAGTTACTGTTTGAGCGAATAAGGAGAAGGTTGTGCCTAAAAACACACAAAGAACAAGCAGTCTTTTCATTATAGTACGTTCACTTCAGAGTGAATTTCAGAGATGATAAATTTATTATACAAATATATGCTGATGACGTTAAGGAAGCTATTCGTGTTTGGACTTTAACTCATCCATACGCTTTTTATTTTTCCTTTTTGCGATATAAGGTATAAAAAACATATAAATACCTGTGATCCATAAAATGGTAACTATAATCGAGGCAGGGAGAAAAATCCAGAGTTTAGCGGAGTCATGAAACCAAGAACCGTCATGTAGAGCTTCTATAATACCGGATCGTCTGAACTCAACTTGTAAAACATCTCCTGTTTTGGTGTCGATTTGAATTTCCCAGTTATTTATTCCTCGAACCTTAACTATTCCCTTGTCAGGGCGAACATCCAAACGATCTATATCTTTCCATTCTTTTATTCCTGCTTTATCAGCGGTAGAAGAAATAGCAAGAATATCATCAAAAGAAATTTCAAGATCCGTAGAAACTCCTGACTGAGTAGGTGGTTGAATCCAATTAAACTCTTTTTTGACCTGAAGGAATAATCCGGTGATAAGAACTATTAAAAATGGAAGAGCAATAAGAATTGCACCCCATCGGTGAATTTTTCGACTATCACGCCGTGCGTGCCAACTCATAATATTTCTAATGTTTTTATAAAATTAAAAGAAATATCGAACACCCAATGAGCTACTTAAAAAGAAAGCAGAACTCGGTTCAATGTTAATGGTGGGGGCAATATCCATATAAATTTCCAGTGGTTGCTCTTGAAGTGTGTATTCAATTCCTAGAGGAAGTCTGATACCTATACCATTATCAGTATTCTCAGAGATTAGAAAGTTTAATCCAATTCCGTAGTAGAACCTGAGTAAACCTGACTCAACATTGAATGTATCTTCATCGCCATTAAGAATTAAGTTTGTTTGTACGCTAACAGAATTATTGAATTCATTGATACTAAAACCAACCGCTCCTGTAATAGCAGCAGATTCTGAAATTGTAGCCTTTACAGAAATTCCTGCAGGGGAAAATAGTTGTGCACCTACGGCAAAGCCCTCATTCTGAGCCTTAACTGATGAGGTAGCTATGATTAATGTGATAAATGTAAGTATAGTTTTGAACTTCATAATAAAATTGCTTTAGAATTAAGGTTAATATTTAACACCCGGCTGTGTGATCTGGAAATTTTCTTTCTTTTTAGCTGCATTTACCATTTCTTCAACATCTTTCAAAAGTTGTTTAGCATCATAAACGATCCCGTCTTTAATGGTATAAACAATACCGCCATGGCGTGTTACATTATTATCGCCATCAACGAGTATTGCGCCTGTACCATATAATACTTTTAGATTTGCCATAGGATTCGCATCAACAATTACCATGTCTGCAAGCTTGCCTACTTCAATGGTTCCAAGTTCATGATCTCTTCCAAGAACTTCAGCTCCTTTAAGCGAAGCCGATTGGAAAATTTCTAAAGGATGGAATCCTGCTTCTCTTAATAATTCCATTTCCTGGATATAACCAAAGCCGTATAATTTATAGATATAACCGGCATCAGATCCTAAAGTAACTCGCCCACCACGATTTTTATATTCGTTGATGAACTCCATCCATAAGCGGAAATTATTCTTCCATTCAACTTCTTGTTCTGTGCCCCAATCTAACCAGTAAGAACCATGTGAAATCCTGCTTGGTTCATAAAATTTCCAAAGTGAGGGGAGCGTGTACTTTTCATGCCATTCAGCTCTGCGTTGAGCCATAAGATCCCGGCTTGCTTCGTAAATAGTCATTGTCGGATTGAGTGAAAAGTCGAGTTCAATCAGTTCATCCATTACTGCATTCCACTTTTCTGAATATGGTTCAGCTGCTTGTTCCCAAAGCTTGCCTGCTTCCTCAAAGCGATGTTGCTCGTTGTTATAATTGTAATCTAAAGGATAGTCTTGTATTATTTTATCTTCGAACATTGATTCCGGTAGGCCATACCAATGTGTCATGCTTGTTAACCCTAAACGGGCAGAAGTAAGTGCATTATTATATACAACTCTTGTCTGAGCATGATGAGTCATCGTTCCTAAGCCGAGTTTATTAGCTTCATCAATTGCGGCAGCATAAACTTCAGGGGATGCTCCAAAAAATTTAATTCCATCTGCTCCAGCTTTATGGATCATTTGAACCCATTCACGAGCCTGGTTTGCCGTAGTGATTTCTTTATCAGCTCCCATGCCAAAGCCAATCCATGCGGAAATTCTTGGAGCAGTAATTTCATTTTTAGCACTAAGTTTTCGATGTTTTAATGTCCAATCCATTCCATTAAAAGAACCGGGTTCTCTAATACTTGTAATTCCATGAGCCATCCAAAGTTTATAAACATATTCAGGAGTTGTTCCCTGAGCTCCGCCTCCGGTATGAGCGTGCATATCTATAAACCCCGGAAGTAAATACATGCCTGTTGCATCAATTTCTTTATCATTTTCTCCGGCTTTTGGACGTCTGCTTTCAGGAACCGGCAACCCGGGATAACCTACCGTATTTATACGAGCAATTCGGTTTCCTTCAATAACGATGTCAACAGGACCGGTAGCAGGGGAACCTGTTCCATCAATCATGTTTACTCCGCGAATAATCAATCGGTTGTAAGGTCCATCACCTTCAGCTCTGGAAGGTGCATCACTCATTTGAGCAAAAAGAGGAGAGGAAATAAATATAATTAAGAAAACTTGAAATATTATTTTCATGGATTGTTTATTAATGATAAAATTGTTTTTAGAAAGAGAATCTGAAACTAAAAGAAGCTAACTAAACCATTACAAAGGGATAGTAAAAGTTAGTTACAGAAGTAATGCTCCTTCATGTTTAAGTAGCCATTGTTTTCGGTCCATTCCACCAGCGTAGCCAACTAATTTATTATCCGAGCCAATTACACGATGGCAAGGAATTACTATAGCGATAGGATTTTTACCGTTAGCCGAACCAACAGCTTGAGAATAGTTTCTGTCTCCTAGCACAGAAGCGATTTTCCCATAAGATGTTGTAGTTCCTGAAGGAATGAGTTTAAGCTGTTCCCAAACTTTGTACTCAAAATCAGTTCCTTGCGGTAATAATGGAAGATCAAATTTATCTCGATTCCCATCAAAATATTCTCTCAATTGAGTTTTAGCCGATTCAGTATGAATATCCGGATCCTCAGGTCCATCAAAATCCATAAATTTAATACTTGTTATTCCACTTCCATTAGAAAGAATTCTGAGATAACTGATCGGAGTTTCTAAATAGCTTACAAAAGTCATTAGTGGAATTTAGTTAAAAAGATTAAGTGATCCCGAACGATTAAAGTCAAAGTTAGATGCTTTGAAGAAAGGTAAGCCGGCATCAATGTTGGTAGTGCCGGTTAATGCATAATCTAGCTCTTTGTTACTACTTAATAATTGATAAGCAGTTCTCCCCAGTTCAATTAAATTAAAAGATACAGGAATTTTTAAAGTTCCGGTTCCTTTTTCTGAAATTTCAACAGCCTTAGAAATAGTTCCCGAAATTGATTCCAGCCCATTAATGTCAACGTTGTAATCAAGATTATTGAGAATGATACCAAAAGCATTGGGATTGTTAATATTAAGTTGAAGTTCCAAATCAGCTTTCGTGAAATTTAAGTTCTTCACACTCAATTTAGAAGCCGAAATAGTTGGTACTTTAACAATCGGAAACGTGCCCGACTTTTTGATAGGGACTTCAGTAAACCCTAAAACAGGAAGGTTAACTCCAATAACGGCATTAAGATCGAACCCGGTTTCATCTTTATCCCGGATAGAATCAAACGTTTGATATAATTCTTTAAAGGTAAACCTAACAGGAATTTGAACCGTACTTTTTGCAGAAGATTTGATTTCGGTACTAAGTGGCTGGCTTCCTTTTACGAAAGAGTTATTGTCAATCAGAAAATCAAAATTATAAGAAGCTAAATTTATTGCTACAGCATTTGGGTTATCAACTTCAATCTCAAAAGTAAGTTCAAGATCCTGAAGGGAAACATCAGAAACTTGTATATCACTAATTGAGAGATTTGGTTTTTCAATGGAGGCAAGATCTTTAAGAGCAGAGCAACTAAATAAAAAAAAGCCTATAACTATAAGCAGAAACGAAGAGTAATATCGGGGTAAATTCATGTGCAGAAATTACAGATTTCGGTACAGAAAAAAATTTTAATTTTTTTTGTAACAAATAGAGACGGTGAAACTCTTGTATATGCTTAAGGGGAACAGATTTTGCGTTGAACTCGCTTTTCTAATTACCACCCCTTTTTTTTGAAACCTAAAATAAAACCTTAGAACTGATACTTCTAAGGTGTTTTATTTTGAATTCGAGAGTGCTCTTTCTAGTAATAATAAAGCTATTGCTTTTTCCAGCTCTTTTATTCTTTCTAATGAGATAACTTTTGTATTACCTTTTTGGGCGCTTCCCATTGCATTAATAACTGAGTTATAGTCCATATCTGCTCTCTCAATAACTTCTTTATACTTCAGTCCATTAGCTACACATTCCGCCTTCCAAGCTCGTATTCTTTCATTAATGTCTGTTTTACCTTGTTCTGACATTTTTTACATTGTATAAACCAAATTTGGTTATCAATATACAACAAAGAACAACAATTGTCAACACAAAAGTTGAATATTTTTACAAACTTCGGCTTAGCTCTTAAAGAAGCCCTTTTAAGAGAGAATAAAAGTCCTGCATGGCTATCTCGGGCAACAGGAAAAGATAAAGGTCAGATTAGTAAGTATATTAATGGTAATACGACACCAAGGGAGAAAACTCAAAGAGAATTAACGAAACCACTTAGATCAAAAATTATTCGTAATAGTAATGATAAGTGGGAGATTGTTGATAAAAAGGAAAAATACTTTCAGGTAAATGATCCAAAAGTTGATTATAAAGAGCTTTCATATGTAGAAGCAAAAGTAATATTGGAAGAGTTTTTTAATCAAATTAAAGACATTGAAGTTTTATTCGAAAAAATTGATTCAAACAAGGAAATTTCAGACCAGAAGAAGTTGGTACAAATTCAAATGATTCGAAATCAAGTGAAATCCCTATTAGAATAATTTATAAGAAAAATATCTCCATTAAAACACTATCTTTTTTTATTAGCTAAGGAATAGCGTTAAAAGGAATGGTCAGTTTCAGCTGTATATTTCGTCCCGGGTTTAAGGCGTATTCTTTATATCTGCTCAAATGAGAACGGTATGATTTATTAAATATGTTTTTTGCTTGAAGTGTAAAATCCAAGTTCTGTTTTCCGATGTCTATTTTTCCATTCAGGCTTATATTAAAAAGAGAATAGGAAGATGTAAGAGTTTCAAAATTGGCTACCCTGTCTTGTTTTGCATATAAATGAGAATCAATAGATAGTGAAGGTTCGTTAAATCCAAGCCCCTTTTCTGCTGAAAATTTAAGCCCGAAGGTGAGCTGATCAGTAGGAATTAAAGGAAGTGGTTCATTGAGACGTTTATTATTTCCCCGTACAATGCTGAACCCAGTTGAGGTGGTTAACCAACTTAACAGCTTAGCTTCCAATCCATATTCAGCTCCATAAATACGGGCGTTATCCTGTTCATACTCGAAGATCCGGAATCCTGACTCCGGATCAAATCTATCTGTTGGATTAGGAAATATATACCCATCAATTTGATTGTTATAAACTGAAAATTCGCTGATAACAATTCCTGAAATATATTTAAAGGAGGCTTCGGTATTAAATGACTGTTCAGTATTTATATTACTGTTTCCAACTTCATATCTTGAAGTTCCTTCATGAACCCCATCAACAAAAAGTTCGAAAGCAGTGGGTGCTCGCCAAGCTCTCCCTATATTTACTGAAAATGCCATAGGTTCAGAGATTCTATATACTCCACCAAGCGTGGCACTTAATGAATTGTAAGTGAGGCTTTGTTGGTCAACATTTAATTCAGGTGTTGCACCAACATTCAGTGTTCTATAGTCAAACCTTAGCCCACCTGATAAATTAAAATCACCAATTGTAGCTTCTTCATAGACGAAAGCTGCATAATTATAGAGTACATATTTCGGAATTAATTTTTCTTCAGCCAGAGTTTTATTCTCTTGAGCCATAGCTGAAATACCAATAGTTCCGAATGTATTTTTGAATGAGTTATGATGATATTTCAAGTCAAAAATTCCGGTGTTAAGAACAAGATCCAGTACAGGATAAGAAGCATTTGCAGCTTCAAACTCATTTCTGGTATTGTTTTGGTAGGCAAGTTCTGTTTCAAGTCTTGAGTTTGAAAAAGGTAAATTGGCACTAACCTGCATTCTGTTATGTACCACTGTTTGGAAAGGGGTAGCGCCGGTTTCTTCTTCAGGATTTTCAAATATTTCCAGTTTTTGATCTACTCTGGAATAATCAAGGGAAAGATCTCCCCATTCTTTAGAAGTACCGATAAGGAAACCCAGATTATTTTCTTCGATGCCGGTATTTTGAAGTACATTTTGCGGAGTTTGAGTGTTACCCGAACTTCTTAAAGTCGCATTTGCACGATATCCTATATCACCTTTTAACCCATAAATGGAAAGAGCTCCTCCTAAAAGATTATTATTTGTGTATCCATCAAAATTTAATTCTCCGGCTAATATCGGAGCTTCTGTATATAAGGAAGGGATGGAGGGCTTTATAATATTTATTACTCCGCCAATAGCATCGGACCCGTAAAGAACACTACTCGGACCTTTCACTACTTCAATTCGTTTTATATTATAAGAGTCTACTTCGGGAGCATGCTCATCTCCCCATTGTTGGCCTTCTTGCCGAACACCATCAACCACAACCAGAACACGTTGAGAAGACAGTCCTCTTATTACAGGTTTCGAAATTCCGTTTCCGGTAGAATAATTATCAACTCCGGGTATATTTTCCAGAGATTGAATTAGGGATGAACCTCTGTTTTTTTGTAACTGATTTTTGTTAACTGCGCTTATTGATTGCGATGAAGAAAGGGCGTCTTTTGGTTGTGGACCACCGGTAACAGTTAAACCGGGAAGATTTAAGGTGCTGGCAACCATTCTTAGATTTATCGTATCAGGTAAGGAAGAAGTTTCAAGTTGAATGATTTCTGTCTTAAATCCCAAATAAAAAAATTGTACAGTTAATATGCCCTGATTTTTGATTGTTAGTTCGTAAAAACCTTCCGAGTTAGTTAGTGTTCCCGTACTTAAAGCGGGGATGGCTACTTGCACTCCCGGAAGTGGATTATCATTGTTATCATAAACAATGCCCGATAAAGTTTGGGCGGTGGTAACAGAGCTTCCTCCAAAAAAGAGAATAACTGCACATATTGCAGTAAAAACAATGGATATTCGCATAGCGGGTATTTTAAAATTTTGTAGAAATACAGATATGTGATATAAGTTTGCATCTGTTTAAGGTAATCGGAGTATGGCTATACGAGAGGAGGGGCTCTTTCGCTAAAAAGGAAGAAAGTTGAATCCGGTAATGGTATTATGGAAGGTGAATTCAGTATCTCAAAGAAAGAAAGGAATGCATCAAAAGACAGAGGTTTGGGAATGTCTGCCTGTACTATTAACGTACAAATAGGGCAAAAACTCTCATTTTGAACAATATGAGCTTCTTCAGCATGATCTAAACATTCCAATCCATCACTATGGTAATGCACCAAAGAGGTAAACAAACCAAGCACTGCAAAAAGTGCAACAGGAAGGAAATAAAATGCTTGTTTATTATTCATCTAAGTTAATTTTCAATCATCTAGTGTTATGTCAATGTTCAGATGTCGTAAAACACCTGTCAGATTTTAAACTAAATAGTTTCCGAAAAGGTACAATAGCCCTAAAAATCTGACAGGTCTAGGACAATTCATGGATGACGCTACACTAGTTTAATTTACAGTTTCGTGAAGTATAATTCTATGTGTTTGGTATCTTTGTAGTACATTATTACAACTTGATACAAAACTAACGGTTCAATATGGTAGAATTTTTTGAAATGACTAAAGATTGGTTCCTCGGCCTTGGTGAACAATACGGGGTGAATCCTATCATTTTTGGATCTATTTATGTGGGTGCCATTCCTTTTTTCACGCTCTCGCTTGGCTGGTTAGTAAAGAACTACCGAAAAGGAAAATCTATCGTAGTTCCGGCGCTTAGCACAACGTTCTTTTTTATCTCTGCCTATTTGTATCTGATAATTGCAGGAAAAAATGTACCAATTTGGGTATATGTCGTCATTGTGCTTTTGGTGATGGGTGGGGCATACTCAACCGTGCAGAAAATAAAACGAAAAGTTGAAGAACCACCAGTTCAAGAGGATAAATGATCGAGTTTTTTGAGAGTATTTGGATATCAATTACAGAATTAGGATTGAAACATAATGTTGACCCTGTGATTTTTGCAGTATTGTATATTGCAAGTATTCCTCCTTATTTGGGCTCTTTAGCTATTGCAATAAGAAATTATAGGAAAGGAAAATCAATTATGCTGCCTATTTTAAGTACGGCATTCTTTTTTATCCTCCCTGCTTTATATGTAGCAGTTTTTGGTAGAGATGTTGCTTGGTGGGTTTATTTGATTATTGCCCTTATGGTTGGATATGGAGGCTATAATATTTTCGTGAAATTTAGAACAAGAATAGAAATCTAAATATAAAGCACTAAGGAAACTAATGGCGAAGTTTGAATTTGATAGTGTAGTAATCGGAGGAGGTTCGGCGGGACTTACCGCATCAGGTATTTGTGCAAATGTTGGTGCAAAAACAATGATGATTGAACGGCATCGACTCGGCGGGGATTGTACGTGGGTGGGTTGTGTACCCAGTAAGATTTTACTTAAAGCCGGTAAAGTAGCGCAGCAAATTCGGCAAGCCGGAAAATATGGACTGATAGACGGGCAACCCGAAATAGATTTCAAAAAAGTAATTGAACACGTTCATGAGATTCGTGATGAAGTATATGAAGATGCTGACCGCCCCGAAATTTATGAGGACATGGGCATTGAAGTAGTGGAAGGGGATGCTTCATTTATAAATGCACACACTATTGAGATAAAATCAGAAAATGGAGAAACTCGTAAAGTCACTTCCAGGTTTTTCTTCATAGCTGCTGGTGGAAGTGCTTTTGTTCCGCCTATTGATGGCATAGATTCAGTGGATTATCTTACAAATGACAATTTGTTCGAGATTGAAGATCTTCCAAAAGAGTTGGTGATTATAGGTGGTGGACCGATAGGAACTGAAATGAGTCAGGCATTTGCTAATCTCGGAAGTAAAGTTACAGTTATTGATATGGCACCCGGAATTATGACAAATGATGATCCGGAGTTAACGGCGATTTTGCATGACGTCTTGAAAAAACAAGGAGTGAATTATGAACTGGGCGCTTCAGTGAAGTCCGTTTCTCAATCGGGTGGAAGAGTAAGTGTTAAGATCGAAATTGATGGAAAGGAAAAGACAGTTTCCGGAGATAAGTTATTGATGGCAACGGGTCGTAAACCCAATCTGGAGGGATTAGGATTGGACGAAGCGGGTATCGAATACACTAAAAAAGGAATCAAGATCAACGATTCTTGCAGAACCAACAAGAAGAATGTTTATGCAATTGGTGACATTTCAAGTAAATACCAGTTTACTCATATGAGTGAGCATATGGCTAAAATAGCGACTTCCCGAGCGTTGTTGAAGCTCCCAATGAAAATGGATTTAAAGCATATTACATGGGCAACATTTACAGCTCCTGAAGTAGCACACGTTGGGGCCACTGAAAAAGAGCTAAAAGAAAGTGGAAAGAAGTTTGAGGTATATCGTTTCCCTTATTCTAAAATAGATCGCGCAATTACAGAAGGAGAAACTACCGGTTTAATCAAAATTTATGCGAAGAGATTTTCAGGGAAGATATTAGGAGCCTCAGTAGTGGGTGCCCACGCCGGAGAATTTATTTCGGAGTATGCAGTGGCAATGAAAAATGGAGTTTCGCTTAGGAATATTGCCGATACCATACATCCATATCCAAGCTGGGGATTGGGAGCCAGACGAGCAGCCGATCAATGGTATATAAGAAACCAAAGTGCCGGAACGGTAAAATGGATCAAGCGGATATTTGGCTATAAAGGAACTATACCGGATTACAGCGATCCAAATCGGGTTGTTTAATCACATACTATGTAATGACTTATTTCGTAGGAGAATATAGAGTGAATTAGGTGTATTTTTTAAAGTTCGAATATTAGTTACCGTCATATATTAAAGCCAAACAAGGTTGAGAGGAGGTTGGATAAATCATAACTTCAGCTTTATTAATTTCAATCCATTTTGTTCGTGATAACACGGGTTCTTTTCAGTTTAGCAATTCTTTTACTTTTCACACCTAATTTTCTTGTCTTTGGCCAAGTTGTTGATGTTGAACGACAACGCATGAACGCAAAGGAAAATGGCTTATCTGGTGCAGTCAATCTATCAGGTAGTTACCTCGATAATGACAAGGTTATTTATACTTACACCGTACTCAGTAATTTGCAATATCGGACGGGAAAAAATCTTTTTTTTCTCATCGGAGATTATAAAATATCACGTTCCTCAGATACTGATTTTCAAGACGCTGCTTTTCTTCATTTTCGTTATAATCGTGCACTAAGCAATCATATAACAGCAGAAGCCTTTACTCAAATTCAGGACGATAAAATTTCATTGTTAAAATACCGATTTCTTGCAGGAGTTGGTGCAAGGTTAACAGTAGTAGATAATGAATCATTTAAAATGAATTTAGGAATCATTCCGATGTATGAATTTGAGGAATTGCTGGATGCTGCTTCAACTACGCATCAGGACTTCAGAATTAGCCAATATTTAAATGCGGTTCTAAATATTTCTGAAATTGCTGATTTTTATTCAACAACTTACTTTCAGCCTATCTTTGACCAGTGGGAAGATTACCGGCTTCATAACGAATCTCGGCTGGAAGTAACTTTGACCGAAAAAATAAATTTGAATGTTACTAATACCTATTCATGGGATGCTAATCCACCAAGTGGAGCACCAAAAAAGAGAATAAGTCTTAAAGTTGGATTTGGATTAGACTTTTAAGTATCAGATCCTTTTTTATTCCCCCTTTTTTAATTTCTAATTAAAAGGTTGAATAGTTGCTATTCATTCTTACATATAAAAAATCAACTTTATTACGATTATGCATTTCGCTACGTTTTAGATGGATTTTTTTAAAATATTATCATTATGTATGTGCATAAAAGGATTGAAGTATGATTAATATAAAAGCCTCTACAATATTTAACTACTTGAGGCTTTGATAAGTGAATGAATTCCTTATCTAATAAACAATCTGCTTTTCTTCTACTACAGTATGTCTTTCACCATGATATCCAATATCCATACCTTCGAGTTCAAGTTCCTCTTCAATTCTGCCACCACTTGTAACTAAAGAACAAACTTTCCAGATTATATAAGTGGCGACACCTGAATAAACAATGGTAACTAAAACTGCTTTCGCTTGAATCCAAAGTTGAGCAGGATTGCCATATAAAAGTCCGGCGCCTCCATTAACTTCCGGATTTGCAAATACACCGGTAGCCAGCGCCCCAAAAATTCCAACCACTCCATGTATTCCAAACGCATCTAGTGTATCGTCATGATTCATCATAGATTTAAGATGAACAACTCCCCAGTAGCCCACTAATCCGGAAAGAGCTCCAATAGCGAGTGCGCCACTTACATCTACAAAACCGGATGCAGGAGTAATTCCTACTAAGCCCGAAATTGCTCCTGAAGCCATTCCAATCAATGTTGGTTTCTTTACGATAAACCATTCGATACTGAGCCAGATCAAAGCTCCTGTACAAGCTGCAATATTTGTTACTAACAATGCATTTGCGGCTATTCCATCAGCTGCTAGTTGGCTGCCTCCATTAAAACCAAACCATCCAAACCAAAGCAAGGCTGATCCGAGAATCATAAATTTAATAGACGAAGGTTTTCGAACCTCTTCGAGACTATGTTCCTTTCTTTTACCTACCAAATAGGATAGAACAAGTCCGGCAATACCAGCATTTATGTGAATAACTGTTCCACCGGCAAAATCCATTTCTCCGGATTCGCTTAAAAATCCACCTCCCCAAACCCAGTGAGCGACAGGTGCATATACTACGATAACCCAAAGAATTGAAAACAATCCCCAGGTTGAAAATCGTACTCTTTCGATAATTGAACCACTTACAATAGCAACAGCAATGGCTGCAAACGTACCTTGAAAAACCACAAACAAAAGCGTTGGAATAGTTCCACTTACGTCGTTGACACCAATTCCGTGAAGCATGAAATTTTCAATTCCTCCTATGAATGCATTTCCCTCAGAGAAAGCAAGCGAATATCCAATGATGACCCAAACAATTGTTCCTGTACAAAAAGCCATGTAACTCATTCCGATTGTGTTGAGCACATGCTTGTTTTGGGTAAGGCCTCCATAGAATAAAGCAAGCCCGGCCGGAGTCATAAGCATTACTAAGGCAGTAGCAATTAAGAGCCAGGCAGTGTCACCTGAATTTATTGCAGCAGCTTCCTGCCCAAATGTTGATGTTGTAGAAAAAACTAAAAGAGAGAGTGTTGCCCAAAGTCGTTTCATTAAAAGAAAGTTTAATTCAGTTAGCCAAGTTTAATTACTGAATTATAACGATTCATTCACCTAAATACATAAGGTAATTTTTTTTAAAAGACATTTTTATTAATGAATTATTAATGAAAGCGCTTTTTTAATGAAGAAGCATGTGTTTTCGCTGAAAATTATTTTAAAATTTTATTTATAAGATCAAGATCAGAGCGTAAAGTAGCGTTTTTAGGGCTATAATCGAGACCATTTAAGATCAAAGTTTTGGCTTTTCGATAGTTTGAACGACGAACTTGTTGCATAGCTAATTCATGAAAAACGGTTGCCGAAAAAGATTTTAGATAAATATTATCGGGTTGGATGGAACGAGCCAATTCAAGTTCAGGGAGTAATTTAGATTCGTTTTCTATAACTATTTGAACAGGAACTAAAGCATCCAGAATAATTTGTACACGTGCTTCTTTAATTATCGGATATCCTTCCGGGTAGTTAGCTGCTAATTCGTCGATAGTTGAACGGGCGGTTTCAAATAAACCCAGTTGAGATAGTTTGGAAGCGTAGTTACTGGTAACTGAAACATAGTACGTGGTTAGTCTGCTATTATCGGGATCTAGTTGAAGAGCTTTTTCAATATTATTTTTAGCTTCTAGAGATTCTCCTTTTAAAGATGCATTTTGAGCAAATGCTGTGTACATATACACGTAATAATCTCTAATTTTTTCATCAATAAATGTATCATGAAAAATATTAGCTTCCACATCAGAAAGAAGGTCTTTAGCAAGATCAAAATTCTCTTCATATTTCAATAAGTCTTCGATCAGTTCACCTAAGTGATTTACTAAGTTATAACTTAGAACAGAATCATTTTTAGTAGAAACCAGCAGCCTGTTGAGTAAGTTATATTTCTTTGATATATCCAGCTTAAAATCTAACTGAGAAATTGTAACAATATATTTAAAAGTTTTCGAGAAGGTCTGATTCTTATAAAGTGCTATGGCTTTGTTCATTTGATTATAGGCAGCATCATAATCTTCAGAATTCGATTTTATAAGAGCTTCATTGTAATATTGAATAGCTAGGAGTTTCTTTTTAGAAATAGGAATTGTTTTGGCTACGTACTCTCTGTACAATTCTTCAGGGCCTTTTTCGGCTAACTCATCACGCGAAATCAACTTACTGTTAACCAATGTTTGAAGCAGTGCTTCCATGTTTGATCCAAAATCGAACCCATCCCGAGGATCAGTTAATTCTACAATAATTTCATCATTTCGGTGGGAAATGGAAGCATAAACATGGGCAGGAGTTTCATAAATAGTAAATGGGATTTCAAACTCTTCGGCCATACTTATGAAAAACGAAGTTGCAGTTACACAATTATAGGTTTGGGAATTTAATAGATCATTTACTTCAGAATTCAGATTATAACGAATGAATACATTTTCGTGTAGATAATTAAATATTGTTTCTGCTTTCTTTTTGTTTGAGTCTCGGTCTTTAATTTTTGTTGCTAATTCAGATTTATGAGTAGCGTAAAAACTATTTAGCCGGTTTTCTTGAGCTGATGAAATCGAAAACTGTAGAAAGGAAGGACTATCTTTGAATTCAGAATTCCCCCAATTAGAAATAAGGTTTTCTTCATTAGATGATATGAAAGAAATCTTTTCTTGAGCAGAAACAGCATTCAAGTTCAACAACAAGAATAGAGGACATAAAAAACATAGAATTTTCATGATTTATGCTCATTTACTTTGAATTTCACCAAGCTTGCTAAGCGCTCTTTCTTTTAAGTTGTCAAACTGGTCTTGAGGAATATGTCCCGTTGTAAATTGATGATAGAGCCAAACGATATATGTTGCCATCACGTCCTCGTAGCAGTAATGTTCAATCAGGTCAAGTTCACCTTTTTCAAACATGGCAAGCACCTGATTTCCTTCTCCGGTTTGTTTGAAGGGAATTCCGATCAATTGCCCTAAGTGTTTAAGCTTTGGCCACGAACTAGCGCCATAATTGCTAAACTCATCTACCAAATCGATGTTATGCTTGCTGTAGCGATAGCGGATGTCATAATCATTTAGCCGTACAGGCATTTGAAGCCCATGTTTCATTGCTCTATAAATAAGAACAGGAATATCAAAGCCTTTGCCATTATGATGAATAAGCCCGAAATCTTTGTATGTGCCAATAGCTTCAAAGATCTTTTCAAGACCCTCTTTTTCATTTTCTCCATTCCAGGAAACTTTTTGCCTTGGCTGACCCGTATTTTCGATCCACAACCCAACCCAGGAAACCATACGATGATACATAGGAGGGAGGAAGCCCGATTTATTTCGTGCAAGTTCTTCGGAAGCAACTTCCAGTAATTGTTCCTTATCTGAATCCTGATCGTGTAGAACAGTTCGAACAAAATCAAAATCGGGAACAGTTTCTATATCAAAAATGAAGTACATGGTGTGGTTCTGTTTTCACTGAGTATAGTTAAAGAAGAGAAAAGTTGCTGAGAGAAATTTATTAAAGAGCGGAGTGAATTCTTCTTCAACGTGCCACGGCTAAGTACAAGGCTACGTTTTTTAAGCACCTATCCGTCAGCTGTCGGAACACACCAAATTGTAAATCCGTTGATTCCTGAGCCTGTCGAAGGAAGGTTTTTCCAAAAGAGGTGAGAAAAAGCAATTACTTATAGCCATTGTTGTGCTTTGGTTATTTTTTATTTCTTATTATTGTTAATTTCTTTTTCAATCAACTCTAATAGATTATTGGCTTTAGATTTTATGACTTTTACTATATTAATACCATATTCGTCTCTACCAATAGCATTTCTTAAATAATTTCTACCCAATGTAGATTCTGTGAGTTTAATCAAGTCCTCTTTTCGTTTAGCTGGATTGTCTTGAAATGGTAGCTGTGATGATTCAAGAAAACTAGGTGTATTGGTTTCAAATTTGTCATTGTAATTCCAATAATAACCATCTCTATCTGTCAATTCTTTATCAAATTCAATAAGGTAATCGTAACGGGATATCCATAGATTATAATAATCGTTTACTGCCTTGTTAATTTCTGGTGTACCCAATATTTCTAATAGCCCTGAACTCTTTATTTTTTGAAAAGTTTGGTCTGAAGTTTGGTTTAGCATCCAATATCCTTGTGTGAGTGTAAGAATGGAATCTGCGTCTAGTTTTTTATAATTATCACTTATCAATATTTGACTATTGTTTGCTTTATCAAATTCATATCCTCTAATATTATCGTCATATTGAATAATGTCAGATTTTAAGTCCTCTGTTAAATTGATTAAATAACTGTCAACTTGTTTCTTAATCAGCCTATCTTGATTCCAATTGTTAATTTGAAGCGCTATCAAAATTCCTATTACTACAAGCAGGATCTCTCCGAGAGCATAAAGCAGATATTTAATGAACTTGTTTTTAGTTAATAGTCTTTGGCGGATTTTTCTAAAGAATTTTATCATTAGTTAGCGGTTAGTATAAGATTAGTTGCGTTGTTTAAACACTTATCCGTCAGCTGTCGGGACAAACCAAATTGTAAATCCGTTGATTCCTGAGCCTGTCGAAGGAAGGATTTTCCAAAAGAGGCGAGAACCGGCAATTAATTATACATGGTGTTGTGCTTTGGTTATTTTTGTTCGTTTATAGGAAAGTCAATCCAATTTTTCTGTTTAATCCTTGTTCAAAAATTCGGATTAATGTCGATAATTGGATATTTCCTTTTCCGTTCTCAATTTTGGAAATGTAGCTCTTCTTCGTTCCTGCCTTTTCAGCAAGCTGTTCCTGTGTTAGATTTGCATCTTTTCGAGCCGATTTTAGCATTTCGCTAACGATGAACATTTGAGCACCTTCTTCGTATTTATTTCGGCTTTCAGTTCCGATTTTTCCGTGTTCGAGCTCAATCAGTTCATCGAATGTCTTGAGGGCCTTATATTTTTTCATAACCATTATTTTTTGTTTTTAAAATAGTTTTTCATTAATCGTTCCGCTTTATCAATTTCTTTTTGCGGTGTCTTTTGGGTTTTCTTTTGGAATCCATTGAAAAGAACGATAAGTCGCCCATCATCGAAACAGCAAAAAATCCGATAGATGTTCGATTGGTATTCAATTCGGATTTCATATAGTCCGTTTGTTCCTGTAAGATGTTTTAAAAACTTCTCGGGAACTCGGTCAACTTGTTTAATCAACTCGAATACATATTGGATTTTCCCTTTTACTTTTTTGTTCTGTTTTTGGTAGAATTCAATAAAGTGGTTTTCGTGAAAGATTATTCTTCTAATCATCCCACAAAGTTATCTTAAAAGATAACATTTTCCAAATTTTATGATGTCTTTCTGGACGGGTCAAAATGCACCACAACGGTCCCGGCTGTTAGTAGTTGCGTGGGTTAGCACTTATCCGTCAGCTGTCGGAACACACCAAATTGTAAATCCGTTGATTCCTGAGCCTGTCGAAGGAAGGATTTTCCAAAATAGGCGAGAAAAAGCAATGACTTATAGCCATTGTTGTGCTTTCGTTATTCTCGCAATTGTTCATCAATTTTAAGGATAATGTCTTCTGCTCTTTGCTTTGTTTTAGTTAAAATATGTTCTAAATATCTTTTCCGATATAAACTCATTTTTATAGAATTTCTCATTTGAGGTTTATTTAATTGTTCTATAAAAACAATCTTCCTGTTTTCTTCGGTCTGCGCAAACCTTACGTCATTCTCCGTGTACGTAAAATTTGCATAAATATCAATCTCAAAACCCATTGCTAACCAAAGTGAGGCATCTGCTGTGGTATCGTCATCATCCCATTTAATAATTTTATGGTATGCATTAGCATCCAGAGTGTAATAGGTATTGATGTCATTATAGAGTTCGTTGAATTTAAAAAAATCAGTTATTCCTGCATTTATAACTTTTTCATAGCTCTTATTGTTTATAACATAATAGAATGAATAATAGGGAAGGTTATTAAATAATTCATTTGCAGATAAGGTTTCTAACTCGGTACTATTAAGCAATAATGTTGCATTTGTTATGACTTCTGGAATATCTTTGATGTTTTTAGAAAACTGTAACGTATCTGCCTGCATATCCAAACGGATGTTATGTAACAGATTTCTAATAATCAATTTCTCCTTTCGTTCTTCGTTCCACGTGTTGATACTTAATGCAAGTAGAATCCCAATAACAACAAGTAGAATCTCCCCAAAAGCATACAGTAGATATTTACTAAACTTGTTTTCAGTTAATAGTCTTTGGCGGATTTTTCTAAAGAATTTTATCATTGTTTAACTGTCCATTAGAATAGAGTACAAAATGCTTTCGTTATTTTGATTCCTTTAATTCGGCTTCTATTAGAAGAAGTATTTCTGTGATTTCCTCGTCCAAATTTTTTCGATAATCAATTATATCTTGGGTAAAGGTCAATTTCATTCCTAGAAGATTTCTTATCCTTTTAACTTCCAACAATTGCCGATAATCGTTTTCAGATTCATTACTGATATTTATGCTTGGAATATTAGATTTAACCAAGGGAATAAAATTAATGTCATTCTCTAATATGTCATCTATACGAATTTGATGTACGCTTAATCTGTCTTCTAGTAAATCATTAAGTTTATTAAGTTTAAATTCTAAATTAGTAAATTTTTCATTGATATTTTTATTCCTGATTAAACTAAGCTTATTGGTGTTTTTTAAATTACTGTAGGTATTAAAAGTGGGTTGGTTACTTTGTAAATCCCAAACGGCACTTTTGAAAATTGAATCTGTGATAGCAATTCTATCCTTAGCAGCTTTGCCAGAATCAATACCTAAAATAAGGATCAGTAATTTTTTTAATGCTTCTTCTTCGGCAATTAATGCTTCTGATTGTTGCTTAGCCAAAATCAAATTTTCATCAAGACTTTCAAGAATTGCTCTTTCTTCGATGTTTTCTTTGCGGTTTTCATTCCAGCTATTTACTTGAAATGCAATTAAAATTCCAATCACAACCAACACAATTTCTCCAATAGCATAGATTAGATATTTACTAAACTTATTATTGGTCAACATTTTTTGGCGGATTTTTCTGAAATTTTTTTTCATTAGTTAGCGGTTGGTATAAGATTAGTTGCTTTGTTTAAGCACTTATCCGTCAGCTTACGGAACACACCAAATTGTAAATCCGTTGATTCCTGAGCCTGTCGAAGGAAGGATTTTCCAAAAGAGGTGAGAAAAAGCAATTAATTATACACGTTAGTACCTTTCGTTATTCAGTTAATTCGGCATCAATCAATTCTAATACTAAATCTATTTCTTTTTTCAAATCGGAATAATAATTTTCATTAAGATATCGAGCAGTTAAAATAAAATCTATGAGCTCATTTTCTAATTCTTGAGATTGCAATAATTGAAGATTCCCAAGTTTAAATTTGCTTTCTTTTATCCCGAAGGTTTCTCCTTCTGCGTCTAGTATCATTTTTTTTGCATTGCCCTTAGCGTTCATAATAGCTATTACCTGCATCCTAACAACGGCATGTTCCTCTTCCTGAAATTTAATTTTAGTCAGTATTCCGTTGCTAGAGGATAATGCAAATTTTAATTTATTATTACTGAAAATAGCAAGTTTACCAGAACTGATTATTTCATCTAACACTGCTTTATTTGGGCGGTATTGCACCTCCCAATTAGTCATGTTCATTGCCAATACAGCAAATTCCTTTTCTGTAATTTCGGGGGTATCAGGTCCCATAAAATTAGACATTTTTAAAGCATTATCTGCATTCTCTTTATTTAGAATCACAGCTTTGTTCAATGCAAGGCTATTGTATTTGAATTCTTCCTTTAAAGAGACGAGATATTCTCGTTCTAAATTCTGTTTTTTTAGATTCTCGTTCCAATTATTGATTTGAAGAGCAATCAAAATTCCTATTACTACAAGCAGGATCTCTCCGAGAGCATAAAGCAAATATTTACTAAACTTGTTTTCAGTTAATAGTCTTTGGCGGATTTTTCGGAAGAATTTTATCAATTGGTGGTAGTTGGGTAGTGTGGTTTCAATTCTCTATCAGACTTTGTAATTGCTCATTGCATTTATACTCACTAAGTTGCGTTTTACTATTTTGTTATTTCAAAGGTTATAGCTGCTGAATTGGATATGTAATCTGAATCTTTTTCCGGATTTTTAATCAAATAAACGGCGCGAAAGTACCAATGACCGGCTTCGGTGATTTTTATTTTTACAATTCCGGCGCTGTTTGTTTGTACTTTAAAGGCATCAAGTGGAGATTCATCTTTTGCATAACCGTATTTATCATTGAAACTGGCATACACCATTATACCCGGCATCGGTTTCCCATTAATCAAAAGTTGCATTGATAATTCATCTCCTACTTTAAGAGAATAAGGATTATTCACGGGTATTAATTCAATGGGATAGCCAAGCACCGTTTTATAGTCACCAGAAAGTTTGTTCCCAATCTGAAAAATAGCTTTCACATGGTTGGAGTATTTTTTTGTAACAGGATTAGAATCTTCACCAGACTTTTTTCGAGCCTCTATCACCCCCAAAAGACCTTCATGCTTCATATTCTCGACAAATACTTCTGGGGTATATTCATTTATTCTGGGTAAAGTAGAAATCCCAAAAACCCCGGTGCCCTCCTTTCCGGTTTTGATGGGTAAAATAGTTTGGTTGTTCTTTTCATACCAACCACTGGTATCCGGATGAATAATTTTCTCTCCCGGATTAACCAGAGAAACATCAATCATTCGATTCCGTGCTAATATTGAGTGGCTTTCCCCGAAAGTTCCATTATACACATAAATTAATGTCTCTGTGTTTGGCTTTAGGTAGAAACTTTCAAGCTTTATAAACAAATTATGAGCGCTGAAAAACATTAAGCCTATTAAAGCGATTAGGGGAAATAAAAATTTATGTTTCATGAATACTAAATTAAGATGATTAAATATATATTACAGCCTGAAAGATATTCAAAATATATGGAAGTCATTTTTTATATGCTCCGGTCTTCTTCTGCAACCTGACTGGGCTAAGTACAGTGGTTTTACCATTGAATTTAGACCAAGTTGGGAATAGTTGCGTGTTTGCGTGCGAGGAATTTCCGCAGGAAAATCAGACGTAACAAAACAAGCAACTGCCTTTGGTTAAGCCCAAAATTGATCAATTTTTTATATACGGTGTTAGCCTTTCGTTATTCTTAATTTAGTTAGTACATCTATCGAGATATTCAATTAATTCTTGAGTTCATTTCAAGAGGTTAGTTATCATTATCTTTTCATTATTAAAAACAAAAATTCTTCCAGTTAATAAACCATTAAATTCAGATTGAAGATTGTGATGGTCAATCTCTTTCCAAAATGAATCTTGAAGATATCCATTAATTGCATTCTGTTTCATATTAGTCGGATATACCATCACTAGGTCAAGTCCCAAATTCTGTGTAAAAACAAAATCGGTCAGGCTGCCAGTTCAAA